>JBKJII010000192.1:0-2224 GCA_046598505.1 Caulobacter sp.
CGGCAAGGCCTTGGTTCAGGACGACGACGTTCTCGACACCTGGTTCTCCTCGGCCCTGTGGCCGTTCTCGACCATGGGCTGGCCCGAGAAGACCGAGGATCTGGAGCGGTTCTATCCGACCCACACCCTGGTCACCGGCTTCGACATCATCTTCTTCTGGGTCGCCCGGATGATGATGATGGGCCTGCATTTCACCGGCGAGGTTCCGTTCAAGCGGGTGGTCATCAATGCCCTGGTGCGCGACGCGTCCGGGGCCAAGATGAGCAAGTCCAAGGGTAATGTCATGGACCCGCTGGAGCTGATCGACCAGTACGGCTGCGACGCCGTGCGCTTCACCCTGACGGCCATGTCCGGTCAGGCGCGGGACATCAAGCTGTCGACGCAGCGCATTGAAGGCTATCGTAATTTCGGCACCAAGCTTTGGAACGCCACGCGCTTCTCGCAGATGAACGGCTGTGTCCGCGTCGAAGGGTTCGATCCCGCCGTCGTGACCCAGACGATCAACAAATGGATCCGCGGCGAGGCGGCGAAGACGGCGGCCCAGGTCACCGAGGCGCTGGAAACCTGCGCGTTCGACGCGGCGACCAACGCCCTCTATCGCTTCATCTGGAACGTCTTCTGCGACTGGTACGTCGAGCTGGCCAAGCCGATCCTCAACGGGTCGGACGAGGCGGCGAAAGCGGAAACCCAGGCCATGACCGCCTGGGTGCTCGACCAGTGCCTGCTGCTGCTGCACCCGGTCATGCCGTTCCTGACCGAGGAGCTGTGGGACAAGACGGCCGAGGAAGGCCCGGCCCGTGAGGGCTTCCTGATGTCGACCCGCTGGCCCGACCTGCCGGCCAGCTGGATCGACCCGGACGCCGAAGGCGAGATCGGCTGGCTGGTCGATCTGGTCACCGAGATCCGTTCGGTCCGCGCCGAGATGAACGTGCCCCCGGGCGCCCGTGTGCCGCTGACCCTGTCGGGAGCCGGCGCCGGGACGCTGGACCGGCTGGCGCGCCACAACGACCTGATCCTGACGCTGGCCCGTCTGGGTTCTGCCGAGGCGGGCGAGGCGCCGCCGGGCTCGGTGCCGTTCGTGGTCGGCGAGGCGACCGCCGCGCTGGCCATCGCCGACTTCATCGACCTGACTGTCGAACGCACGCGCCTGACCAAGGAAATCGCGGGCCACGCCGGCGACATCGAGCGGGTCAACAAGAAGCTCGGCAACCCCGACTTCCTGGCCAAGGCCAAGGAGGAGGTCATCGAGGAAAACCGCGAAAAACTGGCTGAGGCGCAAGCCGCCATGGCCAAGCTCGAAGCAGCGCTCGGGCGGCTCGAACGGGTCGGGTGAAAGGCGGGACAGACACCTGGGGGTGTCTGTCCCTAAAGCGGCTTCAGGATCCCCGCGACCCGATTGCCCAGCTCAAGGATCCCGTCGCGGCGGAACAGGCCCAGCAGCAGGGCCGCGAACACCAGGTTGGTGCAGGCGGCGATGAACAGGCCGCCACCGTCGTGGTTGGGGTCCGTGCCGAGCGGCGTGAACAGGTGGAAGCTCACCGCGCCGGTCATCACCAGCAGCCCGGCGAGCGCGCCGCCCGCCTGCAAGTGCTTGTAGCGCGGGTGCAGGCCAGTAATCAGCAGGGTCGCCGCCAGCAGCTCGATCGAGCCGATGACATACTGCGAGAACAGTCCGGTGTGACCGAACAGGCCTGCCGCGCCCAGTCCCGTCGCCCAGCCGTCGAGCAGGCCGAAAATGACCTGCGTCTTGGGGTGGTCGGTGAACTTGTAGCGCAGGCTGTCGAGGAAGATGACGGCCATGAACACGGCCATCAGATCGGGGACATATTTCAGGTAGCGCTTCATGGCCGGGCTCACTTGTCGAGCACGTTCGGCCAGGCAGCGTTGCCCTGGCGGATGTAGCCGGGAATGTCCTGGACCCACTTGGACTGAATGTCGGCGTTGTAGTTCAGGTAGAGCTTGCCGCCGACGATCTTCCACTGCGTCGGGTCACCTTTGGCCGTGTAGCCATGCGCCACGGCCCAGGCGCAGTAGCCGCCGTACTGCGGCGCGTAGGCGGCCGGATTGGCCTTGAACTTCGCGAGGTTGGCCGCCGACGAGAACTGCCAGGCGACGCCTTGATAGTTCGTGGTGAACTGCGGATTGCCCTTCACGGGGTGTCCGGCGGTGAAGTAGGCGACGACGTCATAGCCGCCGGCCGCGACCTGCGAGAACGGGGCTGTAT
>JBKJII010000290.1:0-13727 GCA_046598505.1 Caulobacter sp.
CGGCGATGTGGCCGTTGTAGCGCTGGGAAAATGCGGCGGGCGGGAGATGACCGCGCGGTCAGACCTCGATCTGATGACCCTGTACCGCTCGCGCGGCCCCGCAGGCCTGTCCGCGACCAAAGGCTGGAGCGCCGACACTTTCTACGCCCGATTCACACAGCGGCTGATCGCGGCCCTGTCGGCGCCGACCGGCGAGGGAGAGCTGTACGAGGTCGACATGCAGCTGCGGCCCACAGGCAGCAAGGGCCCGGTGGCCGTCAGCCTGAACGCTTTCGAGACCTACTACGACCGCGAGGCCGAGACCTGGGAGATGTTGGCCCTGACCCGGGCGCGGATTGTCTGGTCGACCTCCGAGGCCTTCGCCGCCGAGGCCGGACGGGCGATCGAGGCGGCGTTGCGACGGCCACGTGACCCTGTCCGTACGGCCGCGGACGTGCGGGAGATGCGCGATCTGCTGGAAGCCGAGCGTCCGCCGACCGGCTTCTGGGATCTCAAGCTGACGCCGGGTGGGCTGATCGACATCGAGTTCGCCGCGCAACACCTGCAGATCGTACATGCCGCGGACGGCGGTCCGCTGGAGCAGAATACCGGCGACGCTCTGGCCCGGCTGGCTGACGCCGGTCTGGGCGACGGCGAAGCCATCCGCGAACTGGCCGAAGCCTGGCGCCTGCAACAGGACCTCTCGCAACTGCTCAAGCTGGCGCTGGAAGACCGGGCGGATCCTGACACCGAACCCAAGGGTCTGCAGGCGTTACTGGCGCGGGCGGGCGGGGCGCGAAGCCTCAATGACCTGCGAAAGCGGCTCACATTGGGCCGCGACAAATCGCGCAGGGCTTTCGAACGCCTGACTCGCCCGTGAGGCGACGGAACGTCGGCGGCGCGGCGTTCAACGGTCGGGGTGCATCAAGGAGTAGCCTATGAAAACGATTACACTCGCCGCCGTCCTGTTCACCCTCACGGCCGGTTCGGCTCTGGCCCAGGGCGCCCCCGGCGCCCGGATGGACACGAACAACGACGGCAAGGTCACCCAGGCGGAATTCACGGCTGCCCGGGCCGGCATGATGATGCGCGCCGACGCCAACAAGGATGGCAAGCTTTCCAGGACCGAGCTCGAAACCGGCATGGCGGCGATGCGCCAGGCCGGCGCCGGTCAGGGCCAAGGTCAGGGTCAGGGCGGCGGCGGTCAACGCGCCGGCATGATGTTCGGCATGATGGACGCCAACAAGGATGGCTTCCTAACGCGGCCGGAAATCGAGAAGATGGTCGGACGGCGCTTCCAGCGCTTCGATGTCAACGGCGACGGCTCGCTCAGCGCCACGGAAGTGGCGGCCATGCGAAGCGGCGGCATGGGCGGTCGGGGTGGCGGCGGTTCTTGACCCACCGACTCGCCAGGCGGCGGGCCGGGGGGCGCGTTGGCGATGTGGGGAAACGATTGGCGACCGGCGGGATCGATCCGGACCAGGAGCTTGTCGAGCGGGTAGGGCGCGGCGATCCGGCGGCCGTTCAGGCGCTGGTGGCCCGCAAGCTGCCGCGCATGCTGCAGCTCGCCCATCGCATGCTCAACGACACGGCCGAAGCCGAGGATGTGACGCAGGAAGCCTTCCTGCGGGCCTGGAAACAGGCCTCGTCCTGGGTTCCAGGCGCGGCCCGCTTCGACACCTGGCTTCATCGCGTCACGCTCAACCTTTGCTACGATCGGCTAAGGCGACGGCGCGAGGTGGCCATGGCCGAGCCGCCGGAACAGATCGACACGGGACCGGCGGCCGACCGGGGGCTGCTGGCCCGCGACACCGGCCTGCGGGTCGCCGCGGCGATGGCGGAGCTGCCGGATCGACAACGCGAGGCGGTGGCGTTGTGCCACTACCAGGAACTGACCAATATCGAGGCCGCCGCCCTGATGGGCGTGACGGTGGATGCGCTGGAAAGCCTGCTGGCGCGGGGGCGACGAGCCCTTCGCGCCGCGCTGGCGGACCTGAGGGAGTAGGACGATGAACCTTGACCGCTTCCAGACCCTGGCGGACGCCTTCGGCGGCGTGATCACCCGCTGGCCGGCCCATGAGCAGGACGCCGCCTTCGCCTTCCTGGCGGCATCTCCGGACGCAGCGGCCGGTGCGCTGGCCGACGCCCGCGATCTTGACGAGGACCTCGACGCCGCCGGGCGGCTATCGCCGTCGCACGCGCTTCGCCAGGCCATCCTCGCCGCCGCGCCGCGCGCGCGCCCTGTCCGTTCGCCGGTCCGGCGCTGGTTCGCCGGAGCCGGCGTCGGCATCGGCCTCGCTGCCGCCACGGTGGCGGGTGTGATGATCGGCGTCGATCTTTCCATCACCAGCGCCGGCGAGGACGCCGTCCTGATGGCCGCGACCTACAGCGCCGGCTTTGTCGATGGTTCGGGGGACGAATCTTGAACGGTCGTGGACTGCTCTTTGGCCTGCTCGGGTCCGTTGCACTGAATCTGTTCCTCGTCGGGCTTGGCGTCGGCGCCTGGGCGCTCGGACCCAAGCTCATGCAGCCGGCCCCGGTGGTGATCCAGGGGCCGGGCCGTGCGGCGCTGCCGTTCTGGGCTATGGGTCGTTCGCTGTCGCCCGAGTATCGGCCGGCATTCAATGCGGTGCTGCGCAAGGCGCTGACGGCCTCGGTCGGGGAGGTTCGCGAGGCGCGGGCGATCAAACGTCGCGCGTTTGACGCCATGGGCTCGGGCGACTTTGACGCCGTGAAAATAAACGCCGAATTCGATCGCGCCCGCCAGCTGGAGTTCGACGCCCGAACCCGCCTGGAGCATGATCTGCTGACCTATTCGGCGACCCTGCCCGCCGAAGAACGCGCCAACCTGGCCGAAGCGATGCGCGCCAGCATGGCCCAGAACATCAATCAACGCTTCCAGCGCCAGTGGGAAGTGCGCGAGCCCGCCCAGGCGCCCGCCCCCGCGCAGTAGCAGAACCGGTCAGACCGGACCGGCGACGTCCATGTCGATAGCGGCCTGCATCAGCATGTTGCGGGGCAGCCGACCGCGCGTGCCCAGCATCGGTGAGACCTCGATCCGCAGCTGGACGCCGCCGCTGCCCGTGCCGGCGCGTAGCCGGTCGAGATTGACGCGATAGGCCGCCGTCTGGGCGCAGGTTCCCATCGGGATAGCGAAGATCGTGTCGTGAAAAATCTCGGCGCCATCCGAATTGCGGGTTCCCGCAAGAGAAACCATCAGCGAGCGATGCGGATCGCATTCCATCTCGATGAAGCCGGTGATCCGCGACGGCCAGCGATCCGACATCCGGCCCGGCACATCGATCACGCCAATGTTCGGGCGAAGCAGACGAACCGCCCAGCTATGGCGCTGCCAGGGCAGGCCCGATGGCTCCGGGGGATGGGCGTCGACCGGCGGGATCGAGGGATCGGCCGGGTAGGTGTAGCCGAAGGGCAGGGTGTGGGCCGCGTCTCCAGCGGTGACGGCGGGGGCCGGCTTGCCGTCGGCGTCGACCAGTCCGGCCAGCACCTCGTCGCTCCAGGCCCTGGGATAGACGGCGGCGGCGTTGCGCTGGCTCCAGATCGTCCAGGCGCGGTCGATATTGGCATGATGCAGCCAGAATATCGGATCATTGGGCGCCCGCTGCAGGTCGTTCATGTCGCCGCCGACGTAGCCGTGCATCAGGTTGTGGCCGCTCCACTCAGCGGATCCGGAAACGTAGAATGGCCCGCCACCGGGCGCCGGCGTCGCGTCGCGCGGCGCGCCGAAATAGCTGTCGAACGGGTCATCCAGCTTGGATGTGTACCAGCTGCTGTCGAGAACCAGCCCGCGGGGCCAGGCGCGGTTCCTCATCCGGAAGACCGGGTCGTCGAAGAACAGGTCAGGGAACGGCTGCCGGCCCCAGTCCCAGTAGGGCAGGGCGAAGTCGGCCTTGCCGCTGAGACGGGCGACGATCTGCTCGAACCGGACCAGCTGCAGCCTGTGCCAGGGCAGGAAGCGCCAGGACGAGTGCATCCGGTTGCGGAAATCGGCGTGCAGGGCGACCTGCTGCTCCCACTGGCCGGATTTGCGCATCAAGCTGACGGCGCGGCGGAAGGCTTCGACGTCGGGGTCGCTTGGCGCCATCCCGGAGATCGACCGGCGCAGGCGTACGGCCCCTGTAGAGGTCGCGTTCGACCCCGGCGCCAGGGCCGACAGGCCGGTCGCCGCAGCGCCGGCGAGAAAGATCCGACGATCTGGACGCATGCCCACTCCCTTGCCGCCAGTCAGCGGGGGCGCCGGCGTGAAGTCAAATCCGTTCTCGCAATCGGGGCGCCGCCGTCGCCATCAGATCGCGCCTCAGGCCGCGATCACGCCTTGCAGGCGGCGGATCGGCAGGATGAAGCTGACCGTCGTGCCCTCGCCGGGCGTGCTTTCCATCTCCAGCGCGCCTTCGTGCAGTTCGATCAGCGACTTGGTCAGCGCCAGGCCCAGGCCCGTGCCCTGGGTCGTCTTGCTGTGCTGGCTTTCGACCTGTTCGAACGGCTGGGCGAGGCGGGCGAGGTCGTCCTTGTTGATGCCGATGCCTGTGTCGGACACGGAGATCCGCACCCGTTCGCCGAGCGTATCCTGACGCACCTCGGCACGGACCGTGACCCGGCCGCCGCGCGGGGTGAACTTGATGGCGTTGCTGAGCAGGTTGAGCAGCACCTGCTTGACGGCCCGGTAGTCGGCCTCGATCTCCGGCAGGAAGGGGAACTCTACCGACAGGACCAGTCCGGCCGCCTCGGCGCGATTGCGCACCAGCCGCACGGCGTCCTCGGTGACCTCCTCAAGGTTCAGCGGCTCGAACTTGAGGTTCATCTTGCCGGCCTCGATCTTTGACATATCGAGGATGTCGTTGATCAGCGCGAGCAGGTGCTGGCCGCTGTTGTGGATATCGCCGGCGTATTCCTTGTAGCGCGGGTCGCCGAGGGGGCCGTACATCTCGGCGATCATGATCTCGCTGAAGCCGTTGACCGCGTTGAGCGGCGTGCGCAGCTCGTGGGACATGTTGGCCAGGAACTCGCTCTTGGCCTTGTTGGCGGCCTCCGCCCGGACCTTCTCGTTCTCGTATTTGCGCGCCAGCTCGGCCAGCTGTTCCTGGCTGCGCTCGAGGCTGACGACGGCGTTCTGCAGCTGCTCCTCGTTGAGGCGGCGAGCCTCTTCCTGGGCCTTTACCGCGGAGATGTCGGTCGCCGTCATGACCAGGCCGCCCTCGGCCGTGCGGCGCTCGGAGATCTGTACCCAGCGGCCGTCCATCAGCTCTGCTTCACGGACGCCGCGGGCGCCTTCGGGCCCTGCGATCTCCTGTTTGATGGCAAGCTGGACGAAGCGGTTGACGTGGTCGCGCGCCGCGCCCGGCTTGAGCACCTTGGGCTCGAGGTTGAAGACGCTGCGGTAGTTGCGGTTGCAGAGTAGCAACCGTCCCGAGCGATCCCAGAGGACGAAGGCCTCCGAGACGCTTTCGATCGCGTCGCGCAGGCGGTTTTCGGCGGCCTGGGCGCGGGCCTGGGCGAGGCGTTCCTCGGTGACATCCAGGGCCACGCCGATGATCCGGTGGAATCCGTCCGCACCGGCCTGACCGAGGCCCTGGCCGCGCGCGTCGATCCAGATTGACTTGCCGCCCTGGCGATCGGGCACCCGGAACGATACGTCGAAGGCGCCGAAACTGGCCGCATGGGCCAGGGCCTGGCGAACTCGTTCGCGATGGTCCGGCGCGACGCGATCAAGCACCTCCTGTCCGCCGACGACCCCGCCGCCGCCCCAGCCGAAGATCACCCCGGTCACGTCGGACATGAACACCTGGTCGTTGACCAGGTCCCATTCCCAGATGCCGCAGCGGGCGGCCTCGACGGCCATGCGGAACCGCTGCTCGCTCTCGACAAAGGCCTTCTGGGCCGCTTCGGCCTTGCGGCTCTGGCTGAACAGCAACAGCGCCAGGGCAATGCCGATGCCCAGCGGCACCAGTAGCGAGACGATGCCGTTGATCCGTTCCTGGTTGGCCTCGATGACCCCGACCGGCGGCGCGCCGGCGAGGACCAGAAGCTGGCCGCCGGCGACGGGCTGGCTGGCCACATCGACCATGGCGCCGTCCGGCTGACGGCCGCGGATGAGGATGTCCGGTCGAAGATCGCTGGGCTGCAGGCCGAAAGCTTCACGGACGGTGCTGGCCTGACTGACGCCGCCCTGTCCGGCGCTGGCCAGCACGCGACCGTCAGCGGTCGCCAGTGCGGCTGCCCCCGCGCCCGTAGCCGAGACCGGCAGCTTCGCCAGGTCTTCAGCCGTCAGGACCACGGCGCGGCCGGGGATCACCCGGGCGATGTAGAGGCGGCGCGGATCGCCGGCGGCCATGCCGACCCACTGGCTGCGGCCGGACGTCTGAGCCAGACGCGCCGCGCCCTTCCAGTCGGCGCCCTCCGCCCGTCCAGCGACGGCGCCGATGGCGTCCCCATTGACCACGGCCGCGGCGGCGACGCCCGGACCCGCGGCGCGCAAGGCGCCTTCGGCGGCGTCGATGGGCCCATCGGGCGAGCGGCCGAGCAGTTCGACTCCGGCCGCCAGTCCGCCGCTACGCTGGGCGATGCGGGCGTCCAGTTTGGCCGCAAGAATCTGGGCCGCGGCGTCAGGGCCGCCGGCGCCCGGATGCAGCACCCAGCCGCGCTGGTAGCGCATGATGCCGACGGCTGCGAACACGGCCAGCATGACCAGGGCGGCGAGAATGGCGATGCGCACGAAGGCGCCGGACGGGGCACGGATCTGCGACGCGGCAAAGGATGGCTCGCCGGCCTTTCCTGCCTTGCGACGCTTGCCCGCCAACCTCTGGTCCCCAAAGCCGAGTCAGTCCCCGTGAGGGGAATCTTACGGAAGCGGAGTCATCGCGTCACGGACCAATGGCAGTTTTGTCCCCAGTCTGAGTCACATGGCCGCGGGGCGTGGTGGATGGGACTCAGTCACCGGCGCAAAGCGGGGTGTTTTCCGCCGCCGCCGGGGCGGTTTTTGGCGTTTCCGGTCGCATCGCCTACATCGGGACCTTGCCGCAGGAGACCGCGCCCATGACCCCGACGTCCCTGTCTCTCCGGCACGCTCTGCTGGCCCTGGCGGTGATGGCGGTCTGGGGCTCGAATTTCGTGGTCATCCGGATCGGGCTGGACCACCTGCCGCCGCTGCTGTTCGCCACCCTGCGGTTCAGCGTCGCCTTTCTGCCGGCGGCCCTGTTCCTGAAGCGGCCCGATGTGCCGTGGCGCAATCTGGCGGCCTACGGCGTGCTGATCGGAGCCGGCCAGTTCGGCATGCTGTTCCTCGCCATGAAGGGCCACATCTCGCCCGGTCTGGCCTCGCTGGTCGTGCAGACCCAGGCCTTCTTCACCATCGCCCTGGCCATGCGGCTGACCGGCGAGAGGGTGCGGACCTTCCAGTACGTCGCCCTGGCCCTCGCAGCGGCCGGGATCGGCGTGATCATCTGGCGCACCGACGGGTCGGCGACGCCGCTGGGCATCGGGCTGGTATTGATCGCGGCCATGAGCTGGGCCGGCGGCAACATGGTCGCGCGCCAGACGCCGGGCGTGAACATGCTGGCCTATGTGGTCTGGGCGAGCCTGTTCTCGATCCCGCCGCTGCTGGCCTTCTCGCTGATCTTCGAGGGCTGGCCGGCGATCCGCGCGGGACTGGTCAAGGCCGATACCCTGACCTGGGCGGCCGTGGTCTGGCAGGCTGTCGGCAACACCATGTTCGGCTACGCCGTTTGGGGCTGGTTGCTGGCGCGCTATCCCGCGGCGACCGTCGCGCCGATGTCGCTGCTGGTGCCGGTGTTCGGCATGGCCGCCTCGCTGATCGTCCTGCACGAGCCGCTGCCGGGCTGGAAGCTGGCCGCCGCCGGCCTGGTGATGGCCGGCCTGGCGCTGAATACGTTCTGGCCGAGGGTGCGGGCCCCGAGCGCGCGGTGATCCCTAAGCCAGCGCCTTGCTGGCCAGTTCGAAGACGTTCTTTGACAGGCCCTCGACGGCGACGATCCGTTCCAGCTCCGCCTTCATCAGCGCGCCCAGTTCGGGCTTGTAGCGCCGCCACCCGCCCAGCGGCTCGACGAAGCGGGCGGCGGTCATCGGGTTGACGGTGTCGGTGGCGATGATCTGGTCGGCGAGGAAGCGGTATCCCGCGCCGGACGGGTCGTGGAACCTGGCCGGGTTCATGCTGGCGAAGGTCCCGACCAGGGCGCGCAGGCGGTTGGGGTTGCGACGGTCGAAGTCGGGATGGACAGTCAGGCCGAGCACCCGGCCGAGCGCCTCTTCCGAGGACTCGCGGGCCTGGATGGCGAACCATTTGTCGAGCACCAGAGGCTCGTCCTTCCAGCGTTGGTGGAAGGCCTCCAGCGCCTTCTCCCGCGCCTTGCCGCCCAGTTCCATGAGGGCCGCGAGCCCGCCGATGGCGTCAGTCATGTTGGCCGCCGTCTCAAAGTGGCGGGCGGCGATGTCGGCATTCTCACCGTGGGAGTCGATCGACAGCAGGTCCAGGGCGGCGTTGCGCAGGGCGCGACGGCCGGCGGCTTCGGCGTCGGGCGAGAACGGCCCGCTGTCGGCAAGGCCGCCGTGCAGCCGGCGCAGGTCGTCGCCCAGATGGACGGCGAGGCGCGCGCGCAGGTGGTCGCGTGCGTCGTGGATCGCGGCCGGATCGGCGGGCGACATGGCCAGCGACAGGTCGGACTCCGACGGCAGGGCCAGCAGCAGCGCCTTGAAAGCCGGGTCAGCCGCCTGGTCGCCCAGCGCGCGGCCCATGGCCTCGGCGAACCGCTCCTCCGCCACCTCGTCCGGCGTGCCGCCGGCGCGCTTGAGGATCAGGTCCCTGGCCAGGCCCTGGCCGGCTTCCCAACGGTTGAACAGATCCGGGTCGGCGGACAGCAGGACGTAGCGGTCCTTCTCCGGCGCGTCGGTCCGCAGGTTCACCGGCGCCGAGAAGCCGCGCAGGGGCGACAACACCGGGCGCGCCGGGGCGGGCAGGGTGACGGTCCGCTCGGCCTCCTCGAGGATGATCAGGCATTCCTCGCCCATCGGGCGGCCGTCTTCGTGCAGCAGGCCGAGGCGCACCGGGATCGGCAACGGCGACTTGTCCGACTGGCCCGGAGTCGGGGCGGTGGTCTGGCGCAGGGTTACGGCCACGGCGCCGGCGGCCTCGTCATAAATGCTGGTCAGCTCGACGGCCGGCGTGCCCGCCTGCTCGTACCAGCGGAAGAAGTGACTCAGGTCCCGACCTGTGGCGTCGGAGAAGCACTGGACGAAGGCCTCGACCGTCGTCGCCTCGCCGTCGTGGCGGCCGAAGTAGAGGTCCATGCCTTCCCGGAAGCCGTCGACGCCCAGCAGGGTGCGCAGCATGCGGATCAGCTCGCTGCCCTTCTCGTAGATGGTCGCGGTGTAGAAGTTGTCGATCTTGACGTAGCTCGACGGCCGCACCGGGTGGGCGAGGGGACCGGCGTCCTCGGAGAACTGCCGGGCGCGCAGAGCCTTCACGTCCTTGATCCGCTGGACCGCCTCGCCGCGCATGTCGGCGCTGAACGACTGGTCGCGGAACACCGTCAGGCCTTCCTTCAGGCACAGCTGGAACCAGTCACGGCAGGTGATCCGGTCGCCGGTCCAGTTGTGGAAATACTCGTGGGCCACGACGCTCTCGATGCGCTCGTAGTCGAGATCAGTGGCCGTCGCCGCCTCGGCCAGCAAGAGCGTCGAGTTGAAGATGTTGAGGCCCTTGTTCTCCATGACCCCGAAGTTGAAGTCGCGGACGGCGACGATCATGAACAGGTCCAGGTCGTACTCGCGGCCGAACGCCTCCTCGTCCCACTTCATCGCGCGCTTGAGGCTGTCCATGGCGTACTCGGCGCGGCCTGACATGCCGGGGTCGACATAGATGCGCAGGTCGACGGTGCGGCCGCTCATGGTCACGAACCTGTCGGCCAGTTCGTCGAGTTCACCGGCGACCAGCGCGAACAGGTAGCAGGGCTTGGGGAAGGGATCGTTCCAGACGGCGTAGTGGCGGCCGTTCGGCGTCTCGCCCGAGTCCATGCGGTTGCCGTTCGACAGCAGGCGGTGAAAGGCCGTGTCCGCCTCCACCCGCACGGTGTAGCGGCTGAGCACGTCGGGCCGGTCGGGGAACCAGGTGATGCGCCGGAAGCCCTCGGCCTCGCACTGGGTGCAGAACCGGCCGCCGGACATGTAGAGGCCCATCAGCGCCGTATTGGCCTGCGGGTCGATCTCGACCTCGGTTTCCAGCGTGAAGGCGTCCGGCAGATCGGTCAGGGTCAGGGTTTCGGGCGTCGCCTCGAAGGCGTGCAGCGCGCCATCGACCAGCACCGACTGTGTCTTCAGGCCGTCGCCGTCGAGCACCAGAGGATCGGCGTGCTCGCCGTTGCGCCGCACCGTCAGTTTCGCCTTCACCCGGGTCGCCGAGGGCTGCAGATCGAAGTCGAGATAGACCTCGTCGATCAGGTAGGCGGGCGGCCGGTACTCGGCCAGACGGACGGGCTGGGGTGTTTCTGTGCGCATGGGACTGATGTAGCGTTGCTTGAAGCGGGAAACCACCGCCGAGGGAGCGATAGGCGCCTGCCGGCCAGCGCGGCCTTGAAGGCGGTAGGAAATTTCCTCACTTTCGGCGGATGATCACGAGCAAACTAACGGCCAAAGCCCAGACCACGATCCCGCAGCCCGTGCGAACGGCGCTGGGCCTGAGGTCGGGGGACGAGGTCGTCTATCAGATCGACGGTGACCGCGTTGTTCTGACCCGAGCCCGGACAACAGGCGCGACCGGGTCAGCCGATGCTCCCTTCGTCACCTTCGAGGAATGGGATTCTGCCGCCGACCCCAAAGCCTATGCCGACCTATAGCGCCGGGAACCGGGGTTGGGCCGATGATGTCCTGGTTTTCGATCATGCGGCGGCCGGGCTGCCGGCGCCGTCGTCTGGCCGGTTAGGTCACGCGGCGTCGCTCTCGCGTTGCGGCGTCACGGTCGCGGCGGCCGGCACTTCCTGGACGTAGTGCTCAATCATCGCAGCGCGGCGGGCCAGTTCGGCGACCACAGGCGGGGCGTCTTCCGGCGACTCCCGGACGAGGGCCATGAGGTCCCGGGCTATAGCCTGCAAACGCGGGGCGCTGGCGATCAGCCGGGCCTGGCGCTCCATCTTGTTCGGGTCGCGATCGTATTCCGCGCCAGGGGTGCGCCAGCCGCCCCAGTCGGCCTCGTCGGTGACGACCACGGGATAGGTGCCCGGAAAGGGGTGGTGGGCGCAGTCGCCGTCCTGCTGCCATTTGTTCTTGGCGCGCATCAGCCGCCAGCCCTCGCCGGGCAGCTGGCCATCCTCGTCTTCGATGCGGTCTTCGGGCTTCAGTTCATGGGCGTGGAACTCGCGCCCCAGGCCCACGTCGTAGGTCACCCGCACTGGCTCGTCGAAACCCTTGGCCCAGATCGGCACGATGCGGTCGACCGTGGCCCAGGCGCCGACGCTCTCGACCCATACCTTCTGGTTCTTCTGGAAAACGGCCTTCGCCATGCACCCGCGCCATCGTTCTGATTGGTGCGACATAAGAACCTGAATTCATTGACGCGAGGTCAATCTTTCCCCACGCGGAAACGTCGCTACATTGCCCGCTCGAAGGCACGCACAAACGCCGCGCGTCCTTCGAGACGCGATCCTTGCGGATCGCTCCTCAGGATGACGGGCACAGGGGATGGCATTCCCGGTTCGTCATGGTGAAGAGCGCGCCGCGAGGCGTGCGTCTCGAACCACGCAAAGAGGCGGCCACGGGGAGAAGACTGTGAATTTCGACTATTCCGACGACCAGAAGTTCCTCAAGAACGAGGCGCGAAAGTTCCTCGAGGCGCGCTGCACCAGCGCCGCGGTGCGCAAGGTGCTCAACGATGACGCCGTCTCGTTCGACGCCGACCTGTGGAAGGGCGTGGCCGAACAGGGCTGGCTGGGCGCGGCGATCCCCGAGGCGTTCGGCGGCCTCGGCCTGGGCCATATCGAGCTCTGCGCCATCGCCGAGGAGATGGGACGCGTCTGCGCCCCGATCCCGTTCGCCTCGACCGTCTTCTTCGCGGCCGAAGCCATCATGCTGGCCGGTGATGAGGCCCAGAAGGCCGATCTTCTGCCGAAGATCGCCGCCGGCGAATTGATCGGCTGTTTCGCGACGTCGGAAGGCCCGGGCGTGACCAACGCGGCCAACCTGACCGCCAGGGTCGAGGGTGGCAAGCTGACCGGGGTGAAGATTCCGGTGACCGACGGCGACATCGCCGACCTCGCCGTGGTGCTGGCCAATGAGGGCGGCAAGGCCGGCCTGTTCCTGGTCGACCTCAAGGGCGCCGGCGTCGAGCGGGACACGCTCAAGAGCCTCGACCCGACCCGCGGCGTCGGCAAGCTGACCTTCAAGGGCGCGGCCGCCACCCGTCTGGGCGCGGCCGGCGACGGCTTCACCCTGACCGAGCAGGTGTTCGACCGGGCCGCCGTGCTGCTGGCGTTCGAACAGACCGGCGGCGCCGACAAGTGCCTGGAGATGGCCAAGGACTACGCCATGGAGCGCTATGCCTTTGGCCGCGTGATCGCGAGCTACCAGGCGATCAAGCACAAACTGGCCGACATGTACGTCAAGAACCAGGTCGCCCGGTCCAACGCCTACTACGGGGCCTGGGCGCTCAACACCAACGCGCCGGAACTGCCGGTGGCCGCCTCGGCCGCGCGCATCGCCGCGTCAGAGGCCTACTGGTTCGGCAGCAAGGAAAACATCCAGACTCATGGGGGCATGGGCTTCACCTGGGAGGTGGACTGCCACCTCTACTATCGTCGCTCGCGCCAGCTCGGCCTGGTCGCCGGCGCGCCCAAGGTCTGGAAAGAACGGCTGGTCACCCAGCTTGAACGTCGGAACGCGGCTTAAGAGCCCGGAGGAACAGTCATGGATTTCAACGACAGCCCCGAAGAAGCCGCCTACCGCGAAACCGCTCGCGCCTGGCTGGAAAAGAACGCCGCTGAGCACAAGGGCGGGGCCAGCGCCAATGGCCGGCGGCCCAACAGCCCCGAGCACATGGCCGCCGCCAAGTCCTGGCAGAGCAAGAAGGCCGGCGCCGGCTATGCCTGCATCACCTGGCCCAAGGAGTGGGGCGGGGGCGGCGGCACACCGTTGCAGTCGGTGATCTTCGGCCAGGAAGAGTCCAAGGTCGGGGTCAACTACGGCTATTTCACCATCGGCCTGGGCATGTGTGTCCCGACCGTGATGGCCTTTGCCGACGCCGAGACCAAGACGCGCTTCGTGGGCCCTGCCATGCGTGGCGAGGAGATCTGGTGCCAGTTGTTTTCCGAACCGGCTGGCGGCTCCGACGTGGCCGCCTCGCGCACCAAGGCCGTCCGCGACGGCGACGACTGGGTGATCAACGGCCAGAAGGTCTGGACCACCGGCGCCCAGTATTGCGACTACGGCATCGTCCTGGTGCGGACCGATCCCGACGTGCCCAAGCACAAGGGCATGACCATGTTCTGGATCGACATGCATGATCCGGGCGTGGAGGTCCGTCCGATCCACCAGGCCAGCGGCGGCAGCGAGTTCAACGAGGTCTACTTTACCGATCTGCGTGTGAAGGACAGCCAGCGTCTGGGCGAGGTCGGCGACGGCTGGAAGGTGGCCCTGGTCACCCTGATGAACGAGCGTCTGGCGGTCGGCGGCTCTTCGGGCCCGGACTACAAGACCATCATGGACCTGGCTCGCCAGGTCACCGGCCC
>JBKJII010000357.1:0-1948 GCA_046598505.1 Caulobacter sp.
TGGTGGGCGATGAACAGGGCGGCGGCGAGGAACACCATCGTTTCGCCGCTGATCCAGTCGGCGCCCACGACATCGCCCGCCGTGTCGCGGAAAAGAGCGCCGACTGGATCAGCGGCGAAACGATGGTGTTCCTCGCCGCCGCCCTGTTCATCGCCCACCACCTCGTTGCGGCGGCAGACGCCGACCGGAGGCCGATCGCCCGGTTCGCGACCTATTTCGACCTGGCCTGGAAGCACGGCGTACAGCTGGCCATGTCGCTCGGCTTCGTCGGGGTGTTCTGGATCGTGCTGACGCTGGGCGGGGCGCTGTTCAAGCTGATCGGCGTCACCTTCGTCGAGGAGACGATCCACAAGTCCTGGTTCGCCTTGCCGGCCTCGGCGACGATGTTCGCGGCGGCGGTCCAGCTGACTGACGTCAGGCATTCCCTGATCCGGGGCGTCCGGACGGTCGCCCTGACACTGCTGTCCTGGCTGCTGCCGGTGCTGGTGTTCCTGGCCGGCGCCTTCATGGCGACGCTGCCATTCACCGGGCTGGAGCCGCTGTGGAAGACCAGGGCGGCGGCCGCGATCCTGCTCAGCGCGGCGGCGGTCATGATCCTGCTGATCAATGCGGCCTATCAGGACGGCGAGCCGGACGAGGCGACGCCCGTCGTGCTGCGCTGGGCGGCGCGGGCCGGCGGGTTGCTGCTGGTTCCGCTGGTCGGCGTGGCGGCCTACGCCGTCTGGCTGCGGATCGGCCAGTACGGCCTGACGCCGGACCGCATCATCGCCACGGCCTGCGTCGTGGCGGGCATCTGCTACGCGGTCGGCTACGGCGTCGCCGCTGTGGCCCCCGGAGCCTGGATGAAGCTGCTGGAGCTGACCAACATCGTCACGGCCTTCGTGGTGGTGGGGCTGATTCTGGCGCTGTTCTCGCCCCTGGCCGACCCGGCGCGACTGTCGGTCAATGACCAGATGGCGCGGATCGCAGCCGGGAAGGTAGCGCCGGACAAGGTGGATTACCGGTTCCTGCGGTTCGAGGGAGAGACATACGGCAAGGCCGCGCTGCAAACGCTGGTGAAGAAGGGCGGGGATGTAGGCGTCAGCGCGGCGGCGGCCTTGAAGTGGACGAACCCGTGGGATCGCGACGCGCAACAGGGCCGGCCCGGCGGCATCAAGACGGTCACAGTCTGGCCTAGAGACAGGGTGTTGCCAGCCGCGTTCCTTAGGCGCTCCTGGAATGACGACCTGCGACCTGAACCCCGCTGCGACGACAAGGGCGACAGGTGCGAAGCGACTTTCGCGGACCTGAACGGCGACAGGCGCGAGGAGATCGTGCTGGCGTTTTCGGGCAGCGCGACAGTCTATCAGGAGGTCGCGCCTGGCGACTGGAAGGTCGTGGGGCGGACAGACGTTCTCAACTGCGACGGGGATGGAGTCGCCGTCGGGGGCGGCAAGGTCGCGGCCCTGCCCCGTGTCTGGTCTGACCTTTCGGTCAACGGCCGGCGCGTCCCGCTGATCATTGAGTCGCAGCACTGTCCTGAAGACGTCGGCCAGGATCGGGCCGGGCCGCCGAGAATACTGCGGATATCGCCCGAATAGACCTGGAAGGGGGCGGCGCCCTGCATTGCCGAAGCTGCCAAGGCGTCCAGGCCTTCGCCACCCGAAGCCCGCAGGACGAAGGGTGGTGGATGCGACAGGGATTGAACCTGTGACCCCCTCGGTGTGAACGAGGTGCTCTCCCCGGGTTTCCCCGTATCCATAAGGGCTTGTCGTTTCCACCGATCCCCCTTTGTACGCGTTTTCCCCCTTGTTTGTCGGTCCATTCCGGGGAGTAAACGGGGAGCAAGGTCAGCGCATTGCGCGGCGAGCTGCTGATTGGTGATCCGGTCGAGCGTGGGCATAGTGCTTTTCGAGAGTCTGGACGGTCATGCCGAGATAGCCGGCGGCCTGCCAAGGATCGACGCCGC
>JBKJII010000443.1:0-5896 GCA_046598505.1 Caulobacter sp.
TTCGACGATACTCGCCTCGATCGCATGCTGGAACGGTGGCTTGCTCGGCCTCACTTCGCCGCCAAGGCACCACTGCTCCAAGCCGCAGTTGCCGCCTACAAACGCAATGATCCAGTCTCGGTTCTGAAGATCGTACTTACCGAGATCGAAGGGATTCTCTGTGAAGCACACAGGGCTGAGACTGGTCGTCGTGCCAAGCTCAAGGCGTTGCTCAACTATTTCAACCAGCGCGCGCTCAAGAAAATCGGCGCGCCCGATAGTCTATTGTTGCCGGAACAGTTCACGGCATATCTGAAAACCTACACTTTCGCCGATTTCGACCCCGCACAAGACGCTGGGCTGGCTGGGTCCCGGCACGCCGTAGGACATGGCGCAGCCAAGGCTGATAGCTACACGCAAACCCGCGCGCTTCAGGCTCTCCTGACAATGGATCAACTCGCGTTGGCGACATGATGCCTGTGGCCCCACTTTAGCCCTACGCAGCGTCCGGCGGTACCACAGGTCACTGCTCCATTCCTACCCCACCCCCGCGTGCGACGTCTCCATCGTCCTCTTGAAGGCCTCGCGCCCCATCGTCCGCGCAAGGTACGCCTGCTCCAACTCTCCCAGCACCACACCCGCATGCTTCTCCCCCAACTGCAGGGCGTAGGTCACCGAGATGTCGGCGGCGGTGAACGCGTCTCCGGCCAGATACGGCGAGCGCTCCAGCTGGCGCCGCACCAGCTTCAGCCGGGCCTCGATCCAGCGGCGGGCCTGGCCGGAACTCCAGTCGTTCTGTTCGGCTTCGGGGGCGAAGTAGCGGCTCATGATGATGACGTTGGCGAAGGTCGCCAGGCCCGCTTCGCCCAGGTGCAGGAACTGCTGGTAGGCGGGGAAGGCCGGGTCCTGCGGCGCGGGCGCCAGCGGCGTGGGGCCATAGCGGGCCATCAGGTATTCCATGATGGCGATGGACTCGACCATGGTCACCTCGCCGTCCTGGATCACCGGGATGTAGCCGGCCGGATTGACCGCCAGGAACCCGGCGTCCTCGCCCTCGGCCAGCAGGTCGACCTGCCGCACCCGATAGTCGAGACCCATCTCCTCCAGCACCCAGACGACCCGAAGCGAGCGTGAGGTCTGGCCGCCGAACACGGTGATCATGCGGGTGGTCCTCTCTCGGTGTGACAGACCGCGATCATACCACGACTGGCGCCTCGGGCTGGCCTGATCCTCCTCCCCGCGCTAACTCCCTCCCATGGCAAAGAAGCAGAACCCTGAATTCGAGATCGAGGTCGACGGGGAGCCCTATGTCTGGCGGCTGCAGCGGCGGCCGCAGTGGTCCAGCGACACCAACGGGTGGCAGGGCATGGCCATCGCCGTGCGACACGCGGAGGGTCAGCGCGAGGCCATGCTGGAGTTTCCGCCCGGGCCGCAGCCCAAATACGGGGCCCCGCATCTGCAGCCGGCGCAGATCAAGCCGGAGCTGATCTCCACAGGCATCGCCTCGGCCATCGTGGCGGGCTGGGAGCCGCATTCGCGGGGGAAGACGGTGGCGATTGTGGTGGACGCGACCGGCGCCTGACCGATCGGACGCGGTGGATGCGGTGATCCCCCCCTACCCGTCATCCTCGCCCTCGTGGCGAGGATCCCTCTATCAGCGTCCCCGCAAGAGCGAAATCTCATCCGCAACGGCCAACGGACACAGGGGTCCTCGGGACAAGCCCGAGGATGACGGCTGGGGGTGGCTACCCCCCCGCCCCCAGCTCCGCCGGCATATACTTCTCGCGCATCGTCACCAGCTCTTCCGCCGCCGTCGGGTGCACCGCGCATGTGGAGTCCCACTGCTGTTTTGTCACGCCCATCTTCACGGCGATGGCGGCCATCTGGATCATTTCCGGCGAGTCCGGACCGACCACATGGACGCCGACCACCTGTTGCGTGTCCTGGCGCACGAGGAGCTTCATCAACGACCGCTCTTCGCCGCCGTAGAAGGTGACCTTCATCGGGCGGAACACGGCGCGGTAGACGTCGATCGGGCCGTAAGCCTTGCGGGCCTCGGCCTCGCCCATGCCGACCGTGCCGATCGGCGGCTGGGAGAAGACGGCGGTGGCGACCATGTCGTGGTCGAAGCTGGTCGGGTTGTTCCGAAACTCGGTCTCGGCGAACGCCGCGCCCTCGCGGATGGCCACGGGCGTCAGGTTGATCCGGTCGGTGACGTCGCCGACGGCCCAGATGTTGCCCACGCTGGTCTTCGAGAACTTGTCGACCTTGATCGCGCCGCGCTCATTCAGTTCGACGCCCGCCGTCTCGAGGCCGAGACCCTTCACATAGGGCTCGCGGCCGGTGGCGAACATGACCTGCTCGGTGGTGAACTTCATGCCGTTGTTGAGGGTGCTGACGATGCCGGCGTCGGTCTGTTCCAGGCGCTCGTGCTGGCAGCCCAGCACCACGGTGATGCCCCGGCGCTCCATCTCGTGCGCCAGGTGAGCGCGGATGTCGTCGTCGAAGCCGCGCAGCACATTGGCCCCGCGATAGAGCAGCGTCACCTTGGAGCCCAGGCCCGCGAAAATGCCGGCGAATTCGACGGCGATATAGCCGCCGCCGACGATCAGGATGCTTTCGGGCAGGGTCTCCAGGTGGAAGGCCTCGTCCGAGCTGATGGCCAGTTCCACGCCCGACAGGTCCGCCGGATAGGTCGGCCGGCCGCCGGTGGCGATGAGGACCTTCTCCGCGGTGACCGTGCGGGCGTCCTGGCCGGTGATCTCGACGGTGTGGGCATCCTTGAGCACGGCCCGGCCATGCAGCAGGTCGGCGCCCGCCTTCTGCAGGTTGGTGACGTAGATGCCCGACAGGCGGGCGATCTCGATGTCCTTGGCCTGCAGGAAGGTCGGCCAGTCGAAGGTCGGCGCCTCGACCGTCCAGCCGAAGCCCCGCGCCGTCTTGACCTGCTGGGAGAACTCGCTGGCGTAGACCATGAACTTCTTGGGCACGCAGCCGCGGATCACGCAGGTGCCGCCGACGCGGTATTCCTCTGCCACGCCGACCCGCGCGCCGGTCATCGCCGCCAGCCGCGCCGCGCGAACGCCGCCTGAACCGGCCCCGATGACGAAGAGGTCGTAGTCGTAATTGGCCATGGTGGCTCCGGCGATCAGGGAAAGGCGTAGGCGGATATGGGGTCAGGGAACCAGCTTGACCACCCCGGCGTCGGTCCCGACCAGCGCCTCGTCGGCCAGATCGAGGAACAGGCCGTGGTCGACGACGCCGGTGACGCTCTTCAGCGCGCTGCCGAAGGCGGCCGGATCGGCGATCCCTCCGGATGACAGGTCGTAGATCACGTTGCCGCCGTCGGTGACCACGACGCCCCGGTCGGCGGTGCGCAGGCGCGGCGGCGGCAGGTCGAACTCGGCGGCGATGTCGGCCAGCCGGCGGCCGGTATGCGGATGGCCGAAGCGGACAACCTCGATCGGCAACGGGCAGCCACCCAGGACCTTCACCTGCTTGGCCGCGTCGGCGATGACCACGCAGCGGCTCGAGGCCTCCCAGACCAGCTTCTCGCGCAGCAGGGCCGCGCCGGCGCCCTTGATCAGCGACAGGCCGGGCCCGATCTCGTCGGCGCCGTCCACCGTCAGGTCGATCGACTTCACGTCGTCCAGGCCGACCAGCGGGATGCCCAGTTCGCGGGCAAGATTGGCGGTGTTCTCCGAGGTCGGCACGCCACGGATGTCGAGCCCCCGCGCCGCCAGCGCCTTGACGAACCACACGGCGGTCGAGCCGGTGCCCAGGCCGACGACCATCCCGGCCTCAACCAGTTCAGCAGCGGCGGCGCCGGAGATGCGTTTTTGATCGTCAGCGGTCATGATGAGTCTCCTGGCGGCGGCGCGGACGCTATAGCGCGAGCCGGTCGGGCTTGCGAGGCTGGGGCGACTACCAGGCGAGCAGCTTGAGGTCCGGAATATCGCTGAAGTCGGCGGCGTTGAGGGTGACGAGCGTTGCCCCATGAACCAGAGCCTGGGCAGCGATCATGCGGTCGAGGATCTTGCGACGGGAGTAGCCCGTGGCCTCAACGATTGTCCGATAGGCGTCTGCGCAGGCCTCATCGAAAGGGTGGACCCGCAAAGAGGCCAGAATAGCGTCAAGCCGGGCAAGGCGAAGTGCGGCCTGCGAAGGGTCGCGAAACAGCCCCCCTTCAAGTTCGACCCGCGTGACGATTGACAACATCAGGGGGCCGACCAGCGCCGTCAATCTATTGCGCACACCCGGATGCCCGTCGCGCAGATGGATGACGACATTGGTGTCGAGCAGATAGCTCAAGACCTATAGGCCCGGCCGCTCGGGGATTTCCTCGGTGTCGCGGACCTCGATGCTGGACGGCTTGGGAAGCGCATCCAGCCTGGCGAACATCTCGGCGAGCGACGGGCGCTTGGGAGAGAGGGTGATCACATCGCCGGATCGGACGATGGTGAGCTCGACGCCATCCGCATAAGCGACTTCGCGCGGTAGCCGGACGGCCTGGCTGTTGCCGCTCCTAAAGGTCTTGCTGGTGACTGTGATCATCGGATCGCCTCCGTATGCACGTGTACATACACAAATTCGAGGCACCCGAAAAGCCTACCCCTTCTTCCGCGCCAGCTTCATCGCCCGGAACCGCGCCGCCCAGCCGGGCTTTTCGGTCTGGACGCCGCGCTCGAGGGCCAGGGCGTCCGGCGCAACGTCCTGGGTGATCACGCTGCCAGAGCCGGTATAGGCGCCCGCCCCGATGGTCACAGGCGCGACCAGAGAGGAGTTGGAGCCGACAAAGGCCCCTTCGCCCACATGGGTGTCGAACTTGTCGAAGCCGTCGTAGTTGCAGAAGATCGTGCCGGCGCCGATGTTGGCCTTCGCACCGATGGTGCCGTCGCCCAGATAAGACAGGTGGTTGGCCTTGGCGCCCTTGCCGACCTTGACCTTCTTGACCTCGACGAAGTTGCCGATATGGGCGTCCTCGCCGATGTCCGCGCCGGGCCGCAGGCGGGCATAGGGGCCGATGATGGCTCCGGAGCGCACGACAGCGCCCTCCAGATGACTGAAGGCGCGGATCACCGCCCCTCTCTCGACCGTCACGCCAGGGCCGAACACCAGATTCGGCTCAAGCGTCACGCCACCGGCGATCCTTGTGTCGAACGACAGGAACACCGTCTCCGGCGCGGTCATGGTCACGCCATCGGCCATCAGCGCGCTGCGGGCGCGGGCCTGCCAGAGGGCCTCGGCGCGGGCGACGCCGGCCTGGTCGTCGGCGCCCATCACGGCCGTCTCGGAGGTGAAGGCCACCCCGACGCGCTTGCCCGCCGCATTGACGATGCCGACGATGCTGGTGATGTAGAACTCGGCCTTGACGTTGTCGTTGCCGACGGCGGCCAGCCAGTCGAACAGCGGCCCGGCCGGGGCACAGAGGATGCCGGAGTAGCAGGCGCGCACAGCCTTCTCCGCGTCGGTCGCATCCCGCGCCTCGACGATGCGCAACAGCCGGCCATCGGCGTCCTGGATCATCCGGCCGTACAGCGCGGGATCGGCCGCCTCGAAGGCCAGCATGACCAGGTCGTCCCCGGCCGCGCGCCGCTCGAACAGCGGGTCGAAGTCGCCGGCCGTCAGCAGCGGGCAGTCGGCGTTGGCGACGATGACATCGCCCTCGAACCCGGCCAGCGCGTCCTTCGCGGCCAGCACTGCATGGGCGGTGCCCAGCGGCGGGTCCTGGGTGGCCACGGCGGCCTCGCCCAGACGCTTGCGCACATGCTCGGCCACCGCCGGACTATGGGTCCCGCAGACCACCACGATGCGCTCGCAGCCGGCGGCCTGGACCGCGTCGATGGCCCGGTCGAGCATGGTCCGCCCGCCGACCCTGTGCAGGACCTTCGGCGTCGGGGATTTCATGCGGGTGCCC
>JBKJII010000034.1:0-5660 GCA_046598505.1 Caulobacter sp.
CGGGTCGATCCCTTTCCGCGACGCCTTCGAGGACATTCATATGAATGTCGAGGCGCGGCTGTCGGAATTGATCGGCGAGCCGTCCGGTCGGCTGCATACCGCCCGCAGCCGCAACGACCAGGTCGCGACCGATTTCCGCCTGTGGGTGCGGGACGCCTGCGATCGGTCGGCGGCCCAGCTGGCCGACCTGCAGCGGGCGCTGATCAGCAAGGCCGAGGCGCATGCCGACACGCTGATGCCCGGCTTCACCCATCTGCAGCCGGCTCAGCCGGTGACCTTCGGCCACCATCTGATGGCCTATGTCGAGATGTTCGGCCGCGATGCCTCGCGCTTTCGTGACGCCCGGGCGCGGATGAACGAATGCCCGCTGGGCGCCGCCGCCCTGGCCGGGTCACCCTTCCCGATTGACCGGGAGATGACCGCGAAGGCGCTGGGCTTCGACCGCCCGACGGCCAATTCTCTGGACAGCGTCTCGGCCCGCGATTTCGCGCTGGAGGCCCTGTCGGCGGCCAGCATCGCGGCCACGCACCTGTCGCGCCTGGCCGAGGAGATCGTTCTGTGGATGACGCCGCAGTTCGGCTTCATCCGGCTGAGCGACGCCTTCACCACCGGCAGCTCGATCATGCCGCAGAAGAAGAACCCCGACGCGGCCGAGCTGATCCGGGCCAAGGTCGGGCGCATCCTCGGGTCTCTGACCAGCCTGACCGTGGTCATGAAGGGTCTGCCGCTGGCCTATTCGAAGGACATGCAGGAGGACAAGGTCCCGACCTTCGAGGCCTTCGACGCCCTGGAGCTGAGCCTGCTGGCCATGACCGGCATGATCAGGGACCTGGAACCCGACACCGAGCGCATGGCTGCCGCCGCCGGCGCGGGCTTCTCCACCGCCACCGACCTCGCCGACTGGCTGGTGCGCGAGCTCGACCTGCCGTTTCGCGACGCTCACCACATCACCGGCGCAGCGGTGAAACGGGCCGAACAGCTGGGCGTTGATCTGGCCGAGCTGCCTCTGACCGAGCTGCAGGCGTTGAACCAGGGCATCGGCGAGGACGTTTTCAAGGTTCTGACCCCTGCCGCCTCGTCGGCAAGCCGCGTAAGCTACGGCGGAACGGCGCCGGCCCAGGTGCGGGCCCAGATCAAGCGCTGGAAGGACGTCCTGTGATGAAAGCCAAGACCCTGATCATTCCGCTGGCCCTCGCGTGCCTGGCGCTGGCCGGTTGCGGCCGGCTGGGCGAGCTTGAGCGCCCGGGCCCCGGCGGTCCCGAACCGCGCACGGCGACGACCGGCACGGTCATGGACCCTGCGATCGACCGCCGCAGCCCGACCGACGCCCCGATCCCCGGCTCCAATCCCCACTAGACCGGACCGGCCGTGAACCACTTCGAGGTCCGGGGCGGCGAGCTCCATTGCGAGGACACGCCCCTCTCCCGGATCGCGGAGGCGGTGGGCACGCCGGTCTATGTCTATTCCCGCGCCACGCTGGAGCGGCACTACACGGTGTTTCGACAGGCGCTGGTTGATGCCGGGCTGGGCGATCCGCTGATCGCCTATGCGGTCAAGGCCAACGGCAATGTCTCGGTGCTCAGGACCCTGGGCGACCTGGGCGCGGGGGCGGACACGGTCTCCGAAGGCGAAATCCGCCGGGCGCTGGCGGCGGGCATTCCCGGTGACCGGATCGTCTTCTCGGGCGTGGGCAAGACGCGGCGCGAGATCGAGTTCGCGCTGACCGTCGGCGTGTCCGAGATCAACGTCGAGTCCGAGCCCGAGCTGAAGCTGGTGGCGGCGGTGGCCGAAGCGCTGGGCCGGCGCGCGCCGATCGTCTTCCGGGTCAATCCGGACGTCGCCGCCGGTGGTCACGCCAAGATCGCCACCGGCAAGGCCGAGAACAAGTTCGGCGTCTCGTTCGACGAGGCAGCCCGGCTCTACGCCAACGCCTCCAACCATCCGCACCTCAACCCGCTCGGCGTGGCCTGCCACATCGGCAGCCAGATCACCGATCTCGCGCCGTTCGAGGCCGCCTTCACCCGTATGCGCGGGCTGGTCGAGGCGCTGCGGGCGGAGGGAATGACCGTCGAGCGGCTCGACCTCGGCGGCGGCCTGGGCGTGCCCTATTTCGACATGCCCGACCCGCCGGGACCGGCAGAATACGCCGCGATGATCGGCCGGGTGATGGCCGGGCTGGACGACGTCCGGTTCGCGTTCGAGCCGGGCCGGGTGATCGCCGCCAACGCCGGGGTGCTGCTGGCCAGTGTCACGCACCTGAACGCAAGGCCGGAGGGCCGGCGATTCCTGGTGCTCGACGCGGCGATGAACGACCTGATCCGGCCGGCGATGTACGACGCCTTCCACGACATCCGGCCGGTCAGGGCGACCGACGCCATGCCGGTCCCCTGCGACGTGGTCGGCCCGGTCTGCGAGACCGGCGACACCTTCACCCGCGACCGCCTGCTGCCGCCGCTGAACGCCGGCGACGTGGTGGCCTTCATGAGCGCGGGCGCCTACGGCGCGGCGATGGCCAGCGAATACAATTCGCGGCCGCTGGTCCCCGAGGTGCTGGTCGACGGCGACCGGTTCGCGGTGATCCGGCGCAGGCCGACCTATGACGAAATGCTGGCGCAAGAGACGCCCGCCGACTGGCAGTGAGTTGACATGACCCTTCGCCCCTTCGCCGCCCTCGCCCTGGCCGCCCTGGTCGCTCTGCCCGCCTCGGCGCGCGACGGGGGAGTGATCTCGCCGGACCGGCTGGCGGCGCATGTGAAGGTGCTCGGCGCCGCCGACTTCGCGGGTCGGGCGCCGGGCGGGCCGGGCGAGCAGAAGACCATCGACTACCTCGTCGGCCAGTTTAAAGCGCTGGGCCTGCAGCCTGCGGGTGATCACGGAAGCTGGACCCAGGAGGTGCCGCTCTACCGGTTCATCGTGCCGGCCGAAGCCGGCTTCACCCTGACCGCCGGCGGCGTGTCGCGTCCGCTGGTCCAGCGCACCGACATCATGGCCGCCAGCCAGCGCCCGGTGGACCGGGTGACCATCGCCAACGCCCCGCTGGTGTTCGTGGGCTATGGCGTCAGCGCGCCCGAGCGGGGCTGGGATGACTTCAAGGGCGTCGACCTGAAGGGCAAGATCGCCGTCATCCTGATCAACGATCCCGACTTCGAGGCGCAGCCCGGCGACGCGGTCGTCGGCAAATTCGGCGGCAAGGCGGCGACCTACTACGCGCGCTGGTCCTACAAGTACGAAGAGTGCGTGCGGCGCGGGGCCATCGGGGCGCTGATCGTCCACGAGACGGCCGGCGCGGCCTATCCCTGGACCACGGTCGTGGCCTCGAACGGCGAAAGCTACGACGTGGTCCGGCCCGAACCGGACAAGGCGCGCCTGTTGCTACAGGGCTGGATTCAGCGCGATACCGCCGTCGACCTGTTCCGCAAGAGCGGGCTGGACTTCGAGGCCGAGAAGGCGCGGGCCCGGACGCCCGGTTTCACGCCGGTGACCCTGGCCGGAGCAGCCTTCTCGGCCGACTATCCGCTGAAGGTCGAGAGACTGGTCAGCCACAATGTGCTGGCAAAGATCCCGGGTGCGACCCACGGCGACGAGAGCATCATGTTCGGCGCCCACTGGGACGCCTTCGGCATCGGCCCGGCCGACGCGACCGGCGACACGGTGCGCCATGGCGCGGCGGACGACGCAATCGGCGTGGCCGGGGTGATCGAACTGGCGCGGGCTTTCGCCGCCGGACCAAAGCCGCAGCGGACACTGGTCTTCACCCTGTGGACCGGCGAGGAGCGCGGGCTGCTGGGCTCGGAGTATTACGCCGAGCACCCGGCCTTCCCGCTGGCCACGACGGTCGCCAACTTCACCATGGACGTGCTGCAGACCGCGGGGCCCAGCCGCGACGTGGTGCTGGTCGGCGCCGGGCAGAACAGCCTTGAGCAGGATCTGGCCCGCGCCGCCGCCCGGCAGGGGCGCGTGGTCACGCCGGACGCCCATCCGGAACGGGCGCTGTTCTTCCGCGCCGACCATTTCAGCGTGGCCAAGCGCGGCGTGCCGGTGCTGCTGCTGATGGGCATCGGCGGCGGGCCGGACCTGGTCGAGGGCGGCCGCGAGGCCGGCGACCGCTGGGTCACAGAATACACCACCCGATGCTACCACCAGCCCTGCGACGTCTGGACACCGGCCTGGGACCTGCGCGGCGCGGCGGCGGACGTTGACCTGCTGCTCTGGGCCGGCGGCGAACTGGCCAACAACCGCCTGTGGCCCGACTGGAACGACGGGTCGGAGTTCAAGGCCGTGCGGGCGAAGACCGCGGGGGAGCGGCGGTAGCGACTCTTTTCCTCCCCGCAAAGTCGGGGAGGGGAGGATTATTGTCATCCTCCCCACCACGGCCACGGCGGCGGCATGTCGGTCGAAACCTTGCCCGGGAATGACGGCTTGCGCTTCTCGAGGAAGGCGGAGACCCCCTCGCGGACGTCGGCCGAGGCGCCCATGGCCATGGCCAGCGGGCCGTCGACGGCCAGCACCTTGAGCGGATCGGGCTCCTCGGCGAAGCGCTGGAACAGGGCTCTCGTGATGGCGATGGAGACCGGGGCGGTTTCCTCGACGATCTCCCGGGCGATCTCACGGGCGCGGTCGAGCAGGGCTTCCGGCTCGGTCACCTCGCTGACCAGGCCGCCCGCAAGCGCTTCATCGGCGCCGAACACACGGCCGGAGTAGCACCAGCGCAGGGCCTGCGGCAGGCCGACGATGCGCGGCAGGAAGGAGGCCGCCCCGGCCTCCGGCGCGAGGCCCCGACGGGCGAAGACGAAGCCGATCTTTGCCTTGGTGGAAGCGATGCGGATATCCATCGGCAGGGTCATGGTGATGCCCACCCCGACCGCCCCGCCGTTGATCGCGGCGATCGACGGCTTGCGGCAGGTATAGATGGCCTCGACGAAGCCGCCCCTGGGCGCGCCGGTCTTCGGACGGCCCTCGCCGAACAGTTTCGCGCCGTCGCCACCGAAGGCGTCCGCCCCCGCCGACATGTCCGCCCCGGCGCAGAAGCCCCGGCCCGCGCCGGTGACGATGATCACCCGCACGGCGTCATCGGCGTCCGCCCGGGCGAACGCCTGCGCCAGCTCCGCCCCCATACGGGCGGTGTAGGCGTTGAGCGCCTCCGGCCGGTTCAGCGTGATCGTCAGGATCCCGTCCGCCAGGTCGGTGGTGATCGCTTCGAAGGCCATGATTGTCTCCTCCCGGAGGCTTTGCACCCAGCCTGTCAGGCCGCGCGGGGCGGCGGCAAGTATGACCTTGGGTCACACGGCATGGGTCAGGATGAAAGTAATATTGGACATTATGTCTGATATTTCTTACATCAAGACCAACATATCAGACACCCCCTAGGGAAAGCCGTCATGCCGTTTCGCGAAAAGAGCGCCTGGATTTCGCTGATCACCACCGTGGGAATCTGGGGGGCCTATTTCTGGATCATCGGCGAGGGCCTGCTGGAGCGCCGCAGCCTCACCGGCCTGCCGGCCAGCACGGTGGGCCTGTTCATCGGCGGCACAGTCCTGATCGTCATCGTGCAGATCGTCCTCGCCATCGCCGTGGCCGTGGTGTCGGGCAAACAGGCCGACACCCCGATGGACGAGCGCGAACGGCTGATCGACCTGAAGGCGGCGCGGGCCGGTTTCTAC
>JBKJII010000136.1:0-13826 GCA_046598505.1 Caulobacter sp.
CGGGCCATCGGCCAGTTCATGCTCGACCTGCAGACGACGCAGAACGGCTACACGGAAATAAGCCCTCCATTACTCGTGAAGTCTGAAGCGATGTTCGGCACCGGGCAGCTGCCAAAATTCAAGGAGGACCTCTTCAATGCCTCCAAGATTATTGATCGCGACATCTGGGAAAAGGGCATAGCCCAGATTCCGGACGGTGCCTCGTTCGAGACTATAGCGGCCACGCTCGACGCAATGCTTGAACAACTCACAAATCGCGACAGCTTCTGGCTCATCCCGACTGCCGAAGTCTCCCTGACCAACCTCGTCCGCGAGCAGATCACCGACGAGGAGGACTTGCCGCTCCGCCTCACCGCCCTGACCCAGTGCTTCCGCTCGGAAGCCGGCTCGGCCGGGCGGGACACGCGCGGCATGATCCGCCAGCACCAGTTCCAGAAGGTCGAGCTGGTGGCCATCACCACGCCCGAGCAGTCGGCCGCCGAGCATGACCATATGATCGCCAGCGCCCAGATGGTGCTGGAGAAGCTCGGTCTGGCCTACCAGACCATGCTGCTGTGCACCGGCGACATGGGCTTCACGGCCCGCAAGACCTATGACCTGAACGTCTGGCTACCGTCGCAGAACACCTTCCGCGAGATCAGCTCGATCTCTAACTGCGGCGACTTCCAGGGCCGGCGTATGGACGCCCGCAGCCAGAAGCGCGGCGAGAAGGGCACGCGGTTCGTCCACACCCTGAACGGCTCGGGCCTGGCGGTGGGGCGAACGCTGGTGGCGGTGCTGGAGAACTACCAGGACGAGGGCGGTCGGGTGGCCATTCCCGATGTGCTGGTTCCCTACATGGGCGGCGTGACGCATCTGGAGCCGCAAGCGTGACCTTTTCAAATCCGCTCATCCCGGCGAATGCCGGGACCCAGATGACAAGTCTCGATGCCCACCGGCTGGCCGAAAGCCCTTTGATCTGGGCCCCGGCATTCGCCGGGGTGAGCGGTGAATGGCTGTGAGAATCCTCCTCACCAACGATGACGGCATCCATGCCGAGGGGCTCAAGTCTCTCGAGGCCATCGCCCGGGCTCTGACCGACGACATCTGGATCGTCGCGCCGGAGTATGAGCAGTCGGGCGCCAGTCGGGCGCTGACGCTCAGCGACCCGATCCGCGTGCGCAAGGAGGGCGACCGCAAATGGGCCGTCGCCGGGACCCCGACCGACTGCGTCATGCTGGGCGTGCGCGAGCTGGTTGAAGGCGTGAGGCCGGACCTGGTGCTGTCCGGCGTCAATCGCGGCCAGAACATCGCCGAGGACGTGACCCTGTCGGGCACCGTCGCCGGCGCGATCGAGGGCATGGCCCTGGGCATCCCGTCGATCGCCCTCAGCCAGGCCATGATGCTGTTCCACGACGAGGCGGTGCCCTTCTGGCAGACCGCCGAGCATTTCGGCCCGGGCATCGTGAAGCGGCTGCTGGAAGTGGGCTGGCCGACCGATGTGGTGATGAACGTCAACTTCCCCTCGCGGCCGCCCGAAGAGGTGACCGAGGTCGAAGTCACGCGTCAGGGCTTCCGCGACACCCATATCCGCACCTTCGACAAGCGCACCGACCTGCGCGGTCGCGACTACTACTGGATGGGCTTTTCAGGGCAGCTGTCCAAGCCGGCCGATGGAACTGACCTCAAGGCGGTCTACGAGGGCAGGATTTCGATCACCCCGCTGCATATCGACCTCACGCACAGGGAATCGGTGAACAACCTTAAGGGCCTCCTCGGGGGCGCTCCGCCGAAAGCCTGATGACCGACGAGCCCGAAACCCCGCAAACGCGCATGGCGCGTCTGATCCTCGCCCTCCGTTCGCAGGGGGTGACCGATCCGCGCGTGCTCGAAGCCATCGAGCGCACACCGCGGGAAATCTTCACGCCGGATCTGTTCAAGGACCGGGCGTTCGAGGACTCCGCGCTGCCGATCGCCTGTGGCCAGACCATCAGCCAGCCGTTCATCGTCGGGCTGATGACCCAGGCCCTGACCCTGGAGCCAAGAGCCCGGGTGCTCGAGATCGGCACCGGCTCGGGCTACCAGACGGCGATCCTCTCGCGGCTGTCGCGGCTCGTCTACACGGTGGAGCGCTATCGCACGCTGATGAAGGAGGCCGAGGACCGCTTCAAGACGCTCGGCCTGATCAACGTCGTGACCAAATTCGGCGATGGCGGCGAAGGCTGGACCGAACAGGCGCCGTTTGACCGCATCATGGTCACGGCCGCTGCACCGGAAGAGCCCATGAAGCTGCTGGCCCAGCTCAAGCCGAACGGGGTGCTCGTCGCCCCGATCGGCAAGGGGCCCGTCCAGAGTCTGCGCCGCTACGCCGGCGACGGGCAGGGCGGATTCAAGGTCGAACTGCTGGGCGATGTCCGCTTTGTGCCGCTGCTGGACGGCGTGGCGAGAGAACTCTGACGTTTTCCATCTGACGAATTCGTAATTGGCTTTGAGCGCGCGGTTAACGCACGGTTAAGGCCGCTGGGACGACACAATCGGGGCTTACCCAAGGACCGGCGATGACGCATTTCCTCTCCCGCACCGCCCTGCTGGCTTTCGCCGCCGTCGCGACGAGCGCCGTGGCCGCACCGACCTATCCGATCCGCAAGGCGACGCCGCCTGCGCCGGTCACGGCGCGTGCACCGGCTCCGGCTCCGGATCCGGTCGAGATGGACGAGAACGGCGACCCCGTCGCCGCGCGCCGTCCTGCCCAGCCTGCTGACCTGTCGCCGGAGGGCAATGGTGACGTTCAGACTGCCCCGGCCGCCGGGACGGTCCAGTCGCGCGACCTGCCGCCGCCCGCGCCGCGCACCCAGGCCCCGCCGCCGGCGCCGACTCCGTCATCGGAGCCGAACACAGCGCCGCCGCCCCTGATCCGGACAGAGCGCCTCCAGCCCACGCCGGTTCCGGCCACGGTGACCAAGGTCATCACCCTGGCCCCCGGCAAGGTCATCGACATCGACGGGCGACCGAAGACCTATACCGTCAAGGAAGGGCAGGGCCTCGACGCCGTCGCCCGCGCCATGGGGTCGAGCCGCGCCGAGCTGGCGAAAATCAACGGCCTCAAGGAGCCCTACAAGCTGAAGCCAGGCCAGGTCCTGAAGGGGCCGGCAAGTCGCGCCAAGGCCTATGTGGTAGCCTCCGGCGACACGCTTTTCGTCATCGCCAGGCGATTCAACGTCAAGGCGTCGGTTCTGGCCGATGAAAATGACCTGACGGTCAATTCCGCGATCCGTCCGGGCCAGAAGCTGCGCCTGCCGGCCGGCTACAAGGACAGCGGCCCGATCAAGAAGACGGTGACCGTTGAGTCGCCGACGGCCCCGCCGCCGATTGGCACGCCAGTCCGGCCGCCCGTGACCACGCCGGTCGAGCCGGTTGTCAAGCCACCGGTCCGCCCGCCCGTCACGACCCCGACCCCGACCCCGACCCTGACGCCGCCGCCGCCGCCGGTCACGACTCCAGCCGTGAGGCCTCCGGTGAAGCCGCCGGTGACCACGCCGCCCGTGACGCCACCGGTTCGACCGCCCGTCGAAACGCCGCCGATGACCAGCGTCCGCCTCGATCCCGACTGCGCCACGCGCCTGCCGCGCGGCCCGACCGGCGCCGCGCCCGGCCCCAGCAGTGACCGCCTGCTGCCGGACGGTTCGGGGCCGGGCCTCAGCGACGACCAGATCGCCGCGCTCGGCAAGGGCTGCTTTGCCTGGCCGACCCAGGGCTCGATCCTGTCGGCCTATGGCCCCAAGGGCGGCGGCCAGCGCAATGACGGCCTCAACATCAGCGCGCCCGCCGGCACGCCTGTCCGCGCCGCGGCGTCGGGCAAGGTGGTCTATTCGGGCGGTGACGTGCCGGGCTTCGGCGTGACCGTGCTGATCCAGCACGAGAACGGCTGGGTCACGGTCTACGGCCACCTGGCCAAGGCGGACGTGCGCATGCAGCAGCAGGTCGCGGCTGGCCAGCAGATCGGCTCGGTCGGCGCCACCGGCGGCGTCAGCCAGCCGCAGCTGCACTTCGAGATCCGCTACTCGCCCTCGGCTAAGTACAAGGCCAAGGCCGTCGATCCGGGACTGGTCCTGCCGCGCAATCGATAGCCCTCTCCTTGCCCAAGAAGGGGAGGGAGAATGCGCGTCTTCAGTCCGGGAGCTTCACGCCCAGCTCGCCGGCCAGGTCGCGGATAAACTGCCAGGCGACCCGGCCCGAGCGTGATCCACGCAGCTGCGACCAGCGCAGGGCGCGGCCGTTCAGGTCCCTGGTCTTCAGCCCGAACCGCGCCGCATAGCTCTTCACCGCGTCGAGATAGGTCGCCTGGTCCATCGGCGGGAAGCCGATCCACAGTCCGAAACGGTCGGAGACGCTGACTTCTTCCTCGGCGTCTTCCGCCGAGGCGATCATGCCCCGGTTCTCCTCGTGGTCGCGAGGCATCAGGTGGCGGCGGTTGGAGGTGGCGATGAACAGCACATTCTCCGGCGGGCCGGCCACGCCGCCCTCCAGCGCCGACTTCAGCGCCTTGGCTGCCGCCGCGCCGTCCTCAAAGGACAGATCGTCACAGAGCACCACGAAGCGCTCGGCCCGCCCCCGCAGGCGGTCGAACAGCGGGGGCAGGGCTGCGACCTCGTCCCGGTCGACCTCGACCAGCACGAGACCGGCGTGATCAGCGGCCAGAGCCATGAAGCCGGCCTTGGCCAGCGAACTCTTGCCCGTACCGCGAACGCCCCACAGCAGGGCGTGATTGGAGGGCAGGCCGCGCGCGAAGCGCGACAGATTCTCGACGAACCGGGCTTTCTGGCCGTCCACGCCCACCAGCAGATCGATCGGTAAAGGGTAGTCCGGCGCGGGCAGAAACCGGTCGCCGGCCGGCTCGTGCCGGAACAGTCTGGCGACCGTGAAATCGGGCTCAGGCTGGGCCGCCGGGGCCAGTCGCTCCAGCGCCTCGGCGATCCGCGTCAGCAGGGCCTGTGTCTTCTCGTCCATACCTCGCCCTTACCGGCAGCGCCGCGCATTGCAAAGCGGAGGGTCACCCCTTAGTTTCCGCCGACCTTTGGCGCGCCTCGGTGGCGGCGCCAGTCCCAAGACCTCTCCGGAGACGAAATGACCGATCCCAATAGCCTGATCCAGCTGGTCGGCTTGCCGCTGATGATCGGCGGCCTGTTCTACATCATGATCTGGCGTCCGCAGCAGAAGCGGATGAAAGATCACGCGGCGACGATCACCGCCCTCAAGCGCGGCGACAATGTCGTTCTCAACAGCGGCCTGATCGGCAAGGTCGTCCGCGTCGAGGACAAGGAAGTCGGCCTGGAGATCGCCCAGGGCGTCACGGTGAAAGTCGTCAAGTCGATGATCGCCGAAGTGCGTGGCAAGGGCGAGCCCGCCATCGCCAACGACACCAAGTCCTGATCACAGCGCCAAGGCCCGCCCTGTCATGATGCAGCTCTCGCGCTGGAAGTTCGTCGTCGTTACCGCGGCGGTGCTCTTCGGCCTGCTCTTCACCCTCCCCAATCTCCTGCCCGCCAGCGTGCGGGATGCGATGCCGGGCTTCCTGCCGAAGAAGACCCTGAACCTGGGCCTCGATCTGCAGGGCGGCTCCTACCTGCTGCTCGAGGTCGACACGATCGCCCTGCGCAAGGAAAAGGCGACCAACCTCCTGGAGGATGTTCGCAAGTCCCTGCGTGACGACCAGATCGTGTTCACGGACCTGGTCCAGACGCCGACCGGCGTCACGGTGCGGATCAGCGACCCGGGTCAGGTCGGGACGTCGTTCAACAAGCTGTCGCGCCTGATCCAGCTGACCAAGTCCGGCAAGCAGGACCTGCGCGTTTCCCGTGGCGATGATCAACGCATCAGCCTGAACTTCTCCGAGGCGGCGCTCGCCGAGGAAGGCTCCAGCGCCGTTGATCAGTCCATCGAGATCATCCGTCGCCGCGTCGACGAGCTGGGCACCCGCGAACCGGCGATCACGCGCCAGGGCACGAACCGCATCGTTCTGCAGGCGCCGGGCGAGAGCGATCCCGAGAAGCTGAAGGCCGTCATCGGCCAGACCGCCAAACTGACCTTCCAGATGGTCGACACCAGCGTGTCGCTGCAGGAAGCCCAGGCTGGTCGCCTGCCGCCCGGCTCGGAAATCCTGCCCAGCACCGACCGCTACGCGCCCGCCTATGTCGTGCGCCGCCGCGTCGACGTGTCGGGCGACATGCTGACCAACGCCGCCCAGGTCAACGACCCCCAGACCGGCGAGGTCGAGGTGTCGTTCCGCTTCAACGGCCAGGGCGCCAAGCGGTTCGCGGCCGTGACCAGCAAGAACATCGGCAAGCCGTTCGCCATCGTCCTCGACGGCAAGGTCATCTCCGCGCCGAACATCCGCAGCGCCATCACCGGCGGCAGCGGCGTGATCCAGGGCAACTACACGGTGGAGTCGGCCAACGAACTGGCCATCCTGCTGCGCGCCGGCGCCCTGCCGGCCCCGCTCAAGGTGGAAGAACAACGCACCGTCGGGGCCGAGCTCGGCGCCGACGCGGTCAAGGCCGGCATGACCTCCACGATTGTCGGCTTCTCGGCGATCCTGATCTTCATGCTCCTGTCCTACGGCCTGCTGTTCGGCGGGATCTCGGTGATTGCGCTGATCGTCAACGGACTGCTGATCATCGGCGCAATGAGCGCCACCCAGGCGACCCTGACGCTGCCCGGCGTCGCCGGTCTGATCCTGACCCTGGCCGTGGCCGTCGACGCCAACGTGTTGATCTACGAGCGGATGCGGGACGAGCTGCGGGCCGGGAGACCGCTGGTCACAGCCATGGACGCGGGCTTCTCGCGAGCCCTGGAAACCATCATCGACGCCAACCTGACGACCCTGCTGGCGGCGATGATCATGTTCTTCTTCGGGGCGGGCCCGGTTCGCGGCTTCGCCTGGACGCTGTCGATCGGCGTCTTCACCTCGGTGTTCACGGCGGTCGTGGTGACCCAGCTCCTGCTTGCCCTGTGGTACCGATACGCGCGTCCCAAGACGCTGCCGATCGCTTGAGGTCCGACCCATGTCCTTCTGGCCAATGATCAAAGTCCTGCCGGTGAAGACGAACTTCCGGTTCGTCGACTTCGCCAAATACGCCGGCGTCCTGTCCATCGTCGCGGCCCTGGCGTCGCTGTTTCTCGTGCTGATTCCGTTCAAGGGCCCCTGCGGCGGTCTGACCTGCGGTATCGATTTCCGGGGCGGCACCGTGCTGGAGTTCAGCACCTATCCCAAGCCGACTGACCTCGCGGTCGTGCGCGCCGCGGTCAGCGGCAAGGGTCTGGGCGATGTCGGCGTGCAGGCCTATGGCGAAGGCGCCAAGGCCGGCGTGATGGTCCGTTTCCAGAATCCCGAAGGCAAGGACGCCAACGCGGTGAAATCCGGCGTCCGCCAGGCCATCCAGCAGGCGCTTGGCGAGGTGAAGTTCACCAACGACGCCACCGTCGGCGCCAAGGTTTCGGGCGAACTGTTCACCAGCGGTATCCTGGCCCTGCTCGTCGCGATCGGCCTGATGCTGGTCTACATCTGGTTCCGTTTCGAGCTGCAGTTCGGCCTGGGCGCGGTCGTGGCCCTGTTCCACGACGTGCTGCTGACCTTTGGTCTGATCGCCTTTACCAAGATGGAGTTCAGCCTGACGACCATCGCGGCGATCCTGACCATCATCGGTTATTCGATGAACGACACCGTGGTCGTGTTCGACCGCCTCCGCGAGAACCTGCGCAAGTACAAGCGCATGCCGCTGCGCGAGGTCATAGACCTGTCGATCAACGAGACGCTGTCCCGCACGGTCATCACCGGCCTGACGGCCATCCTGGCGCTCGGCGGCCTGGCCATCTTCGGCGGTGAGGCGCTGTTCGGCTTCTCGATCATCATGATGTTCGGCATCGCGCTGGGCACCTATTCGTCGATCTACGTCGCCGCGCCGGTCATTCTGCTGTGGGGCGTCAAGCGCGGTGAGGAAGAGGCGACGCCGATCAAGTTCGGCGCGGCCTCCCGCCCCTGAGGCCCGGCGTGCGTCAGGCGCCTTCGGTCGACGCCTGGGGCGGCGGCGGCTTTCGGGTCGCCGGGGTCTGGCGGCCCGGCTCGCTGCTCATTCTCGACGACGTGGCGCGCGATTGGCCGGTGGCGAGGCTGGCCGACCTCACGCCCGCTGACTTTGCGGACGTCATCGCCAATCGCGACGCGGTCGAGTTCGTGCTGCTGGGGACAGGGCTCAACCCGGGCCTGCCCCCGCGCGGGCTACGTGACGCGCTGAAGGCTGCCGGCGTGGGGCTGGAGTTCATGGCGACCGAGGCGGCGGCCCGCACCTACAACGTCGTGGCGTCCGAAGGTCGCCGCGTGGCCGCCGCGCTCATCGCGGTGTGATCGGCAGGCTGTTTACCCGCCGGGGCGAAGCGGCCTATAGCTGACCGCCAGGGTAGGACTCTTCTGAGGGGCAATTTCGATGATCGCCGGACTTCTTTCCAATTTCCGCAATACCGTGATCCTGAGCGTCGTGCTCGCGCTGGTGATGCTCTTCGCCTACGCCCAGCACGCGGGCGGTGTGACCATGCCGTTCGTGGAAGCGGTTTTCCGCTGGATGCACACCTTCTTCGGCATCCTGTGGATCGGGCTGCTCTACTATTTCAACTTCGTCCAGATCCGCATCATGCCGTCCATTCCGGCCGAGCTGAAGCCAGCCGTGTCGAAGTTCATCGCGCCTGAGGCGCTGTTCTGGTTCCGCTGGTCGGCCCTGGCGACCTGGGTGATGGGCGTGGTTCTGGCCGGCAGCAAGCATGTCCTGCTCGCGACCTACACCCTGGGCGCCAGCGAAGGCTTTGTGAACAAGAGCAACATCCTGCTCGGCGTCGGCATGTGGCTGGCGACGATCATGTTCCTGAACGTCTGGGTGTTCATCTGGCCGAACCAGAAGATCGCGCTTGGCATCGTGGAAGCTGACGCGGACGCCAAGGCCAAGGCCGGCAAGACCGCCATGCTGTTCTCGCGTACCAACCTGCTGCTCAGCATCCCGATGCTGACGGCCATGACAATGACCCAGACGATCGGCTGACCGACCGTCTCCAGGATACGGGGAAGGGCTCGCTGACCGGCGGGCCCTTCTTCGTTTGAGGACCCATTGTCGCCTGACATGATGGACGAAGATCTCGACGCCCTTGTCCGCCGGGTCGATCCCGACCGCTGGCTGTCCAGCCGCTTCGTGGCGGACGTCGCCGCGCGGGCAGACCTGATCACGCTCTACGCCCTCGACCACGAACTGGCGCGCATTCCGCAGATCGTCAGCAATCCGCTGATGGGCGAGATACGCCTGGCCTGGTGGCGGGAGGGGCTGGAGGAGATCGCCGCCGGCAAGGCGCCCCGTGCCCATCCGGTGCTCGCGGCCGTGGCGGATGGCGGGCTGCCCTTGGATCAGCTGGTTGCCCTCGCGACGGCCCGGCTCGGCGACCTGGATTCGCAGGCGGTGAGCGAGGCGCACCTGGACGCCACGGCGGGCCTGGTCGCTACTGTCGCGGCGCAACGGCTGTCACCGGAGGCTCAGGCGGAACAGCTTCTGGCCGCCGCAAGGGCGTGGGCCCTGGCCCGCCGCGACGGTCCCGGCGCGCTCAGGGCGCTTGCGGCGGCTCGCGGACCCATCCGCGCGCTGCCCGTCGCGGCCTTCCCGGCGATCGCACATGCGGCGCTGGTGCAGCCCTATGCCCGCGGGCGTACGCCCGGCGATCTCTCCAGGCGCCTGCATATTCTGGCGGCGGTGCTGTTCGGCCGCATCGCCTGAAGCTGACGGTAGGTCAGTCTGGCGCGCCGGTTTTGCGTCCCCTATGGGTGGATCAACACGCAAGCCGGAGAGGACGCCATGGCCCGGGATACCGCTGACGGATACACCCACGACAGGTTCGCCGCCGTGCGCGCCGCGTTCGATGCGAACCTCGCCAACGGCTCGGACAACGGAGCGTCCTATTGCGCCACCATCGAGGGCGAGACCGTCGTCGACCTGTGGGGCGGCTGGGCTGACGAAGCGAAAGCCCGGCCGTGGGAGAAGGACACCATCGTCAACGTCTACTCGACCACCAAGACGATGACGGCGCTGACGGCGTTGCTGCTGGCGGACCGTGGCGAGATCGACTTCGACGCGCCGGTCGCCCGCTACTGGCCGGAGTTCGCCGCCAACGGCAAGGCCGCGATCAAGGTCAGCCACCTGATGAGCCACTCCGCCGGCCTGTCCGGCTGGAAGGAGCCGATCGCCAAGGAAGACCTTTACGACTGGGACAAGGTCACCAGCCTGCTGGCCGCCCAGGCCCCGTTCTGGGAGGCGGGCACGGCGCCGGGCTATCATGCGATCACCCAGGGCTATCTGGTCGGGGAGGTGGTCCGCCGCGTCACCGGCAAGTCGCTGGGCACGGTGTTCCATGACGAGATCGCCGGACCGCTGGGCGCGGACTTCCACATCGGCCTGCCGGCGTCAGAGGACGCCCGGGTCGCAGACCTGACGCCGCCCCCGGCCGGCGGGGCGATCGGCGACGGCAAGCAGACCGAGCTTCAGGCCAATATGTCGAACAACCCCGGCGTTGACGTGATGGCCACCCGCACCCGGGCATGGCGCGGCGCCGAGATTCCGGCGGCCGGCGGCACGGGCAACGCCCGTTCGATCGCCGAGATTCACGCCATCCTCGCGAACGGCGGCGTGGCCAGGGGCAAACGCTTCCTGTCCGAGGCCGGCTGCCGCAAGGCGCTGGAACTGCAGGTCGAAGGTCAGGATCTGATCCTGGGCATGCCGGCCCGCTACGGCATGGGCTTTGGCCTCGCCGGCGGAACCCTGCCGCTGCCCAACCCCAACACCATCTTCTGGGGCGGTTATGGCGGCTCGCTGGTGATCATCGACATGGATGCCCGCACCAGCTTCGGCTACGCGATGAACAGGATGGCCGGCACGACCACCGGCGACATGCGCGCCTTCAGCCTGGCGATGGCCATGTGGCAGGGCATGGGCCTGATCCCGGCCTGATCAGGCCTGCAATCCCGGATCGGCCCTGCGACCGTCCGGGATCACAGCGTTGCCTGGCGCTATTTCGCTGCCGTATGCGCATCCAGCCAGCCGAGCACTTCGTCGTGCCACTGGACAGAGTTCTGCGGCTTGAGCACCCAGTGGTTCTCTTCCGGGAAGTAGAGCAGCTTGCTCTCGACGCCCTTGCGCTGCAGCGCCGTGAAGGTCGCCAGGCCTTCCTCGAGCGGCACGCGGTAGTCGCGGCCGCCGTGGACCACCATCATCGGAACCGTCCAGTTGGCTACGTGGTCGGCCGGGTTGAACTGCGTGTAGGTCGTCCCGGCGGACCAGGGCGTGCCGCCGTTCTCCCACTCGCTGAACCACAGTTCCTCGGTCGAATAGGCCATGAAGCGGGCGTCAAAGATGCCGTCGTGGTTGACCAGGCACTTCCACGGGCCGTTCCAGTTGCCGGCGATCCAGTTGACCATGAAGCCGCCGTAGGAGCCGCCGAGCGCGCAGGCGCGGTCCCCGTCGAGGAAGCTGTAGGACTTCAGGGCGTGGGCCCAGCCCTTCTGCAGGTCTTCCAGCGGGCGGTCGCCCCAGTGCTGGCTTATGGAGTCGGTGAAGGCCTGGCCGTAGCCGGTCGAGCCATGGAAATCGATCATCACGACCGCGTACCCGCGGCCGGCGTAGGTCTGGGCGTTCCAGCGGTAGTGGAACAGGTTGCCGAAGCTGCCCTGTGGCCCGCCGTGGATCAGGAAGGCGACCGGGTATTTCTTGGCGGGATCAAAGCCGACCGGCTTGACCAGATAGCCGTGCACCGTCTCGCCGTTCCAGCCGGGGAAGCTGAACTGCTCGTACTGGCCGAACTCGACACCGGCCAGCTTCTCGGCATTGGCGTTGGTCAGCTGCACAGGCTTCGCGCCGCGCTTGAAACCGATGCTGTAAAGCTGCGCCGGACCGGACAGCGTGTCCTGGGCATAGACGATGCCCTTGGGGCCGACGTCGAAGGCGCTGACATGACCGTCGCCGGTCAGCGGCGTAACCTTGCCGGTCTTGACGTCGATGGCGAACAGCCGGGTCTGGCCGACGTCGCCTGCGAGGGCGTAGATCGTCTTGCCGTCCGGGGCCCAGGCGATGGCGTCCGCCGAGCGATCCCAGCCGGCCGCCAGCTCGCGGTCCTGCTTGGTGACCTCGTCATGGATGACGATCTGCCAGCGGTCAGCCTCGAAGCCCGGACGCTTCATGATCCGCGCGGCGGCGTAGCGACCGTCCGGCGAGAACACCACACCCGAGTCCCAGGCCTTGTTGACCGCCGAATAGTTGGTCAGCTGGCCCGAGCCGTCGGAAGGGGCGCCGTAGATGTCGAAGTTGGTGCTCCATGGCTCGGTCTTGCCGGCCAGGCGGGCGGAGAAGACCACCTCCTTGCCATCGGGCGAGAAGGTGAACTCGGTCTCGTCGCCGAAGGGCTTGGAGGGCGCGTCGCCATCGAACCCATGCATCACGCCGACGGGGCTGTCGGCGCTGATGCCCTTTTCGTCGAAGGTCAGCACGAACAGCTGGTTGCGCGTGCCGTCCGCCCATTCGTCCCAGTGGCGCACGAACAGACGGTCATAGACGACGCCGGTGGTCTTCTGGGCCTTGCGAGCGGCGATGCGATCTGCAGTGCACTGAAGCGTCGGGCAATCGGGAAAAACCGCCAGGGTGACGAGCAGCTTCTTCCCGTCACGCGAGGTCTGGAAGGCGCCGACGTCGAACGGAAGTTTTGTCACCTGGCTGGCGCCGGCCGCGTTCACGTCCGCGCGCCAGACCTGCGAGGAGCCGCTGCGGCTGGACAGGAAATAGAGGCTGTGGCCGTCCGCGCCCCAACGGGCGCTTGCGACGCCGCCGCCGTCCGAGGCGTCGAGCCGGCGCGGCGCGGAAGGCGCCTTGCCGCTGATGTCGATCAGCCAGAGCTCCGACTTCGCCTTGTTCGCCTCATAGTCGACGACGCGGCGCGAATAGATCACGTAGTGGCCGTCCGGAGAGACCCGCGGGTCGCTCAGACGGTCCAGCGTGACCATGTCCCTGGCGGTAAAGGGCCGCGCGTCGGCGGCGGAGCTGATCGACAGGGCCAGCAGGCTGGCGGCGATCAGGCGAAGCATCATCTTCATCAGGGCGTTTCCCGGCAGATCGTTGCGCAATTTGGCCGGCACCCTAGGGGCGTCATGCGCGCCGCGCCAGTAGCCGGGGCAGCAAATTGCGCGTCTCAGCCTGTCCAGGGTTTCAGGCGCGGGATCCAGCGCGGCACGGCGGCGCAATAGGCCGTGTAGGCGTCCCCGTGGGACAGCCGAAGCGTCGGCTCCTCGTACATCAGGACGAAGGTCTGGAAGGCCAGCCAGACGACTGCGCCATAAGCGATCAAGGCGAGGCTGGCGAAGATCAGCGCCTGGCCGAAGATGATTGCCGTGACCGCCACATACATCGGGTTGCGGACATGCCGGTAAAGGCCGGTGATCACCAGCGTGCTGGTCGGCGCCACCGGCGCCGGCGTGCCCCCGCCGTCGAGGACGAAACGCGCGAAACAGGCGATCAGCGCCGCCAGCCCTGCTGCAGCGACCAGGCCGCCGATGACGGCAAGCGACGGACTGGTCGAAGCCAGGCTCCATCGTGTGATCCACCAGGGGACCAGTCCGGCGACCGTTCCCGGCGCGAGGAGGAAGCCCCATGAGTCGCGTCACCGCCGCCATCGGATCAATCCTGTTCTTCTTCCTCGCGCCGGGAACGGTCGCCGGACTGGTCGAAGCCAGGCTCCATCGTGTGATCCACCAGGGGACCAGTCCGTCGCTTGCCGTC
>JBKJII010000279.1:0-18077 GCA_046598505.1 Caulobacter sp.
CGAATCCTGTCGCTCCGACCATCTTCTCCACAGACAGCGGGCCGAGCGCGGCCACCGGCCTCATTGTCCCTGACGACCCAGAGCCTCGGCGTCCGACAGCCATTGGGCCACCTTGCCTGCCTTGGGGTGCTGGGCGCTCCCGAACAGCGTGCGACGCACCGGGCTGACGCCGGTCACCAGGAACAGACCCTTCTCGAGGCTGGCCACGCCGTGTCCGCCAAGCAAGAACCGGAACACCGACCCAGGCATGCCCATCGTCACCATCAGACGTGCAGACTTGCCGGTCAGAAGGCTCGACATGGCCGCCTGGGGCGAGCTGAGCGAGTAGCCTGTGCGCAGCAGCTGCTCGAAGAACCCCTTGAGCACCGCGGGCGGCGCGCCGAACCAGATCGGAAAGACGAACACCAGATGCTCGGCGTGCTTCACGACATCCTGGGCCCGCACGATGTCCGGCGGCGTCACCGCCGTCTGATAGTCCTTCAGCGAGCGGATGAGCGGGAAATCCAGCGCGCCGACATCAAGCCTGACAACCTCGTGGCCGGCGGCAGAGGCTCCCCGCGCATAGGCCTCGGCCAGCGCTGCGCAGAGATGTTCCGCGGCCGGATCCGGGTGGCCGTTTACGACGACGATGCGCTTGGGGTGAGTCATGCCGTCACCGCGCCGTGTAGCCGCCGTCGATCACAAGCTCCGAGCCGGTGACGAACCTGGCTTCGTCCGACGCCAGGTAGACGACGCCCCAGGCGATGTCGTCAGGCTCGCCGATGTGACCGAGCGGGTGCAGGGCGTCGACCGCCTTGCGGGCCTCGGCGGCGTCCTCGGTTTCCTCCAGGAAATGCGACACCATGGGGGTCCAGATGAAGCCGGGGTGGATCGAGTTCACCCGAATGCCGTCCGGGGCGTAGATCATGGCGTCGGTCTTGGACATCAGCCGCACGGCCCCCTTGGAGGCATGGTAGGGAGGCGCGTCCGCAGCCCCGACCAGGCCGTAGATCGAAGACAGGTTGATGATGGCGCCGGCGCCGGCCGCCTTGAGGTGGGGGATGGCGTGCTTGGTGCAGAAGAAGACGCCCTTGACGTTGATCGACTGGACCCAGTCCCATTCCGCTTCGGTGATCTCGTGGGTTGGTTTGCTGACGCCGGAGACCCCGGCGTTGTTCACGAGGATGTCGATGCGCCCGAAATGGGCGGCCGCCGCGTTCATGGCCTGCGCCACCTCGGCCTCGCTGGAGACGTCGCAGCGCCAGTACCGGGCCTTCCCGTCGCGGTCGCGGATCTCCTTGGCGAGGGCCTCGCCCTGGTCGTCGATGACGTCCAGCAACGCCACCGCGGCGCCTTCACCGGCCATACGTATTGCAGTTGCGCGGCCGAGGCCGAGCGCGGCGCCCGTGATGACGGCGACCTTGTCCTTGAGTCTGTTCATGCCGTGTGCAGAACCGGATTGAGCCGGCCGCCCTTCTGATCCGTCTGAGTCCGGGCATCACCGGGACTTCAGCATCATTGACCTCTGCCCGAGGTTTGCCTTGATATCTGTCAAGGTGGTGACCGGGTCATGGCCCGTTCCCCAGCCGGTTCAGTGCAGAGGGCGATTGGCCGGCGGGATGCGCCTGTCCTCAGCCCTTGGGCTTCGGCTCCCGGTTCATCCAGGTCAGCAGCGGGAACAGCGGCACGCCCCAGGCGATGCCGACGACCGCGAAATACAGCAGCGAGATCGCCGGGTGCTTCGGCAGGTGGGCGGCGATGTTCAGGGCCAGCACGACATAGAGAAACAGGAACACCAGCATGGCCGCCATGCCGACGAGTTTCCTGATGCGCGGGTTCATGGCCGACCTCCGGCGGCGGCCGAACGCGCCGCCGGAGTGCTATGCCAGACCTAGCGACGTTTGAAGAGGCCCAGAACGAACAGCAGGACAACTGCGCCGGCGACGGCGGCGACGATGCTTGCCAGCAGGCCGGTGTAGGCGATGCCGAGGAAGCCGGCGAGCCAGCTGCCGATCACCGCGCCGACCAGACCGACGATCAGGTTCATCAGGATGCCGTGGTTGCGGTTCATCACCCGCTCGGCGATCCAGCCTGCGAAAATGCCGGCGATGATGATGATGACCCAGTTCATATCGTGCATGCGTGGTTCCTCCTGAATGCCCGTTCCGTCGAAAAATGCCGCGCGCGGGCGGAAGTTCCGTCTCAGCGGCGCCGGCGGGTCATGAGCAGGGTCAGGCCGAGCAACAGCACCGCGCCCGCAAACGAGGCAAGCGCCAGGCTCCATACCGTGAAAACCGGGTAGCCGAGCGCTCCGGCGACGGGCGGTCCCGCGACGGCGCCGGCGAATCCGGCCGCAAGTCCGGCGAACCGCGACGGCCGGCCGAACATCACGGCGCGTCCCACCGCTCCAGCCAGCAGGCTGATGACCGCGACAATGAAAAGGCCCGGCGTCCCCATGGCTTCAACATGACAGGCGCGTGAGCGGACGTCACCGGTATGGACCCCGTCGCGCGAGCGGCGTAGGGAACCGCGGTCAGTCAGCGCCCGCGCTTCTGGAAGAGTTTCATGACGTCGTTTCTGCGTTCAGACCGGTCCCGACCGGTTGCTGTCTGGCTGCTGGTGCTGGCGGTGCTGGTGTTGGCCATGGTGGTGGTCGGCGGCGCGACACGCCTGACGGGATCTGGCCTGTCGATCACCGAATGGAAGCCGGTCACCGGTGCGCTCCCGCCGATAGGTGAACAGGCCTGGCTCCACGAATTCGCCAAATACCAGCAGATCCCCCAGTACAGGCAGCTGAACCTCGGCATGAGCCTGGCCGAGTTCAAGTCGATCTACCGCTGGGAGTGGGCGCACAGGCTGTTGGCCCGTCTGGTCGTGGCGGCCTTCGCCATACCGCTGGTGGTGTTCCTGGTTCGTCGGCAGATCCCGCGCCGTCTCATCTGGCGCTGCGCCGGGATGTTCGTGCTGTTGGGACTGCAGGCGGTGGTGGGCTGGTGGATGGTCGCCAGCGGGCTGGCCGGCCGCGTTTCCGTCGCGCCGGAGCGGCTGGCTACACATCTGGGGCTGGCCCTTGCCCTGTTCGTTCTGCTGATCTGGACGGCGCTCGACGCCGATGCCGGCCAGGCGAGGCAGGTCAACCCAACGCGCTGGCGCACCGGTGCGCTGGTCCTCCTCGGCGCGGTCTATCTGCAAAGCCTGCTGGGTGCGCTGGTTGCAGGGGCTCATGCGGGATTCATCTACAATGACTGGCCGCTGATGAACGGTGCGCTCTGGCCGCGCGACTATGCCGGCGACGGCGTCTGGGCGACCATCGCCCATAACCAGGCCTCGGTGCAGCTTCACCACCGGCTCGGCGCCTATATGCTGCTGGTTGGCGGTTTGACCGTCGCGGCGCTGGCCTGGCGTACACGCTATCTGGCGCCGGGCGCCCGGCTGCTCGGCCTGATGGTCGGCGGCGTCGTGCTGCTGCAGTCGCTGCTTGGAGTCGCCACGCTGATGACCGGGGTTCCGCTGTGGCTGGGCATCCTGCACCAGCTGGGCGCGGCCCTGCTGCTCGCAACGGCCACAGCCTTCGCCTGGCGAGTTCGCCGGATCTAGCCCTTCAACGCCGCCCACGGCCCCGTGACGGCCAGGGTGATGCCCGGCCAGTAGATGTTGACGAACAGGGTCGTTCCGTCCGGCGAGAAGCAGACGCCCGCGAGCTCGGCGTTGTCCCGATAGACGTTGCGGGCGATCGTGTATGTCTTGCCCTCCGGCGTCATGCCCCGCAGGTGGTTGCGAAGCGTGTTGGAATAGCGGTCCTCGCAGATCAGCAGATGGCCGTTCGGGGCGATCGTCAGGTTGTCAGGAAAATCCAGCGCCAGCTCGTCGGCCGACTCCATGAACAGCTCGATCGAGCCCGGCGCATCGGCCGCGCCGGGCAGGCCTTCGTGGGGGCTCGGCCGATAGCGCAGGATCTGGCCGTGCTTGCCTGGGCCACTGTTGGTGCAGCTGAAGTAGCACTCGCCCTTGCCCCAGAAGATGCCTTCGCCTCGCCCGACGATGACCGCGCCGTCGGCGTGGCCGCGGAAACGCAGGTCATCCCCGGGTGCCTCAACGTCTTTCAGATCGACCCAGGCTGCCTGGCGAACGTCACCCTGCTTCCAGGCGACCTTGCCGTCCCAGTTGCGCGCATCGGCGCCAGGCTCGCCTTTGAAGGCCAGCGCCTGCAGGCGTCCGCCCAGCGCCAGCTGACCCGGCGTAGCGGGGATGAAGCGGTAGAACAGTCCGGCTCGATCCGGGGCCGGCGCGTCTTCGGTCAGGTAGACGATGCCGGTGGCCGGATCGACGGCGGCGGCCTCGTGATAGAACCGGCCCATCGCCTTCAAGGGGACCGGGTCGACGAGGCCCCTGCCGTGGGCGGGGACCTCGAACACCCAGCCGTGACTCTGGCCGGCGCCGTCGGCCACGCCCTTGGTGGTTTCCTCGCAGGTCAACCAGCTGCCCCACGGCGTCAGGCCGCCGGCGCAGTTGGTCAGGGTGCCGCACAGCGCGAGTTCCGCGTGGACCAGTTTCTGGTCCTTCGTGTCATAGACCAGTCTGGTCACGCCGCCGGGCAGGGGCTGTCCGCCGGCGTCGTGGTCAAACACCTTTTCCGGCCTGGGCCGCTTTTTGAGACTGCGCGCGATGCCGAACGGACCGCTGTTGACGCTGCTCAGGCTGTTCTCGTGATTACGCATCAGGATGACGCGTGAGCCCTTGCCCGGGAAACAGGCCATACCGTCGGCGTTGGCCGGGACCAGATAACCGTCGTTCATCCTCTGGCCGACGTAGGATACGACCTTGTAGGAAAAGCCTGCCGGCAGATCGAAGATGCCGTTGGGGTCCTTGACCAGCGGGCCGTAGCCCTCGATTTCGTTACGATAGCTCTCCGGGGCAGTCTGGGCGCGGGCGAAGCCGCCGAAGGCGAGGGCGGCGGCGGTTGTGGCGAGGACCGAGCGGCGGTCGAGGATCATGAAGACTCTCCGGAACAGCCATTCCTGCTAGACCCGGTCCGTGACGGTGTCACTACAGCGCAACGAAGGACATTCGGTATTATATTACCGAATGAAAGATTTCCCTTACACGGTAACGGTTTGCGGGGAATTGCGCGCCGTCGAGTGTTGACAGGTCGAATCCGCGCAGGTAACAGCCCGCCCTCACGTCGGGGACCGCTTGTCTCCGCCTGCAACGGATCAGTCCCATGATGAAGACCACGGCTTCTTTGAAGCCCGCCGAGGTCGAGAAGAAGTGGATCGTGATCGACGCCGAGAATGTGGTCGTTGGCCGCCTCGCGTCGTTCATCGCCATGCGTCTTCGCGGCAAGCACCGTCCTGACTACACCCCGAACGTCGACTGCGGCGACTACGTCGTCGTCGTCAACGCGCAGAAGGTGAAGTTCACCGGCCGCAAGCTCGAGCAGAAGATCTATTACCGCCACACGGGCCACCCGGGCGGCATCAAGCAGATCACCGCCGGAAAGCAGCTGGACGGCCGCTTCCCCGAGCGCGTGCTCGAAAAGGCGGTCGAGCGCATGCTGCCCAAGGAAAGCCCGCTGGCCCGCAAGCAGATGACGCACCTGCGCATCTTCAACGGCGCCGAGCACACCCACCAGGCGCAGAGCCCTGAGCCCGTCGCGTTCGCTGAACGCAACGCCAAGAACACCCGGAGCCAATAGATCATGGCCGAAGCTCAAGGTTTCGAGGCTCTCCAGAGCCTGTCGTCGGCTCCCGAGGCCGCTCCTGCGGTCCAGAAGCTGGACAAGTACGGTCGCGCCTATGCGACCGGCAAGCGCAAGAACGCTATCGCCCGCGTCTGGATCAAGCCGGGCAAGGGTTCGATCACCATCAACGGCCGGGACCAGGAAGTTTACTTCGCCCGTCCCGTGCTGCGGATGATGCTGGCCCAGCCCTTCCAGGTCACCGACCGGGTCGGCCAGTTCGACGTCATCGTCACGGTTGAAGGTTCGGGCCTGTCGGGCCAGGCCGGGGCCGTGCGTCACGGCATCTCCAAGGCCCTGACCTACTTCGAACCGGCGCTGCGCACGGCCCTGAAGCCGCACGGCTTCCTGACCCGCGACAGCCGCGTCGTTGAGCGGAAGAAGTACGGCAAGGACAAGGCCCGCCGCTCCTTCCAGTTCTCGAAGCGCTAGTCGTTCGCGAACCTGTTTTGCGAAAGGGCGCTTCGGGAAACCGGAGCGCCCTTTTTCTTTGTGCGTTGGAACGGGAGTGCGTCCTTCGAGACGCTCGCGTTCGGCTTGCTCCTCAGAATGACGGGGAGGGGAGGGCTACAAATTCGGTTCGTCATGGTGAGGAGCGCGTAGCGCGTCTCGAACCACGCAGGGAATTGGTCAATGGGCAAGCCCAGGGTTTTCATCGATGGCGAAGCCGGCACCACCGGCCTGCAGATCCGCGAGCGGCTGATCGGCCGTACGGACCTCGAGCTGCTGTCGATTGCACCGGAGCGCCGCAAGGACGCCGACGCCCGCGCCGAGCTGCTGAACAGCGCCGATGCGGTGATCCTCTGCCTGCCGGACGACGCGGCGCGCGAAGCGGTCAGCCTTGTGACGAACCCGGCGGTGAAGATCATCGACGCCTCGACGGCGCATCGCACGGCCGAGGGCTGGACCTTTGGCTTCCCGGAGCTGTGCAAGAGCCAACGCGCGGCCGTGAAGGCGGCCATGCGCGTCTCCAACCCCGGCTGCTATTCGACCGGTGCCATCGCCCTGGTCCGGCCGCTGGTTCAGGCGGGCCTGATGCCGGCCGACTTCGCGGTGACGATCAACGCGGTCAGCGGCTACACCGGCGGCGGCAAGGCAATGATCGCCGAGTTCGAGGACGAGGGTGGCCCGACCTTCACCAGGGTCCCCTACCGGACCTATGCGCTGGGCCTGGAGCACAAGCATGTGCCGGAAATCCAGGTTCGCGCCGGGCTGCTGACCCGCCCGTTGTTCGCGCCGGCGGTCGGCCGCTACGCCCAGGGCATGCTGGTCGAGGTTCCCCTGCATCTTGGCGTGATGGGCAACGGGCCATCGCTCAAGGACGTGCATGATGTGCTCGACCGACACTATCGCAACGAGGCCTTCGTCGAGGTGGCTTCGCTGAAGGAGAGCGAGGCGCTGAAGACGCTTGATCCGGAGGGCCTGAACGGCACCAACAGGCTCAAGCTGTTCGTGTTCGGCTCCGAGGAAGACCGCCAGGCGCGGCTCGTCGCCCTGCTCGACAACCTCGGCAAGGGTGCGTCGGGCGCGGCGGTGCAGAATCTCAACCTGATGCTCGGCCTGCCCGAGGCCGCCGGCCTTTGATCATCCGGCGGGCGGTCCCTGCGGATACCCCGACGTTGCGGGCGATGATGGCCAGCAGCAATGGCTACGAGCGGCCCGCGGCGCGGTCGATGATCTTCGCCTTCGCCGCCGGCTGGTCGGTGCCGGACGCCGATCACGAGATCTGGCTGGCCCAGGACATCCACGCGGTGGCCGGCTTCTACGTCCTGATCCCGGCCGGCAAGGCCCAGGAGCTCGACCTGTTCTTCGCCGCCAACGACGCCCAGGGCACAGGGGTCGGCCGCCGGCTGTTCACTCACATGGCGGAGCGCGCGAGGGCGCTCGGCGCGACGCAGGTGGTAATCAGCGCCAACCCCGAAGCCGCCGACTTCTACCGCCGCATGGGCGCGGTCGACATTGGGGTCAGCCCGCCCGGCGACGGGATCGGCTGGGAGCGGCCGCTGCTCCAACTCATCCTCCCCGGAGCGTAGCGAGGGGGAGGGGGACCGGCGAAGCCGGTCGAGGGGGCAGCGCGAATGCGGGCGGCCCTCTCCTGAATTCCGGTCGTTCCGGCTACGCCAGCGCAGCCCCTCCACCGGCTTCGCCGGTCCCCCTCCCCGACTTCGCGGGGAGGATCAGCTCCGCACCTTCACGAAGCTGCCCGGCGCATCCTCCAGCGGCTTGCCGAGGGGTCCCTTTGACGGGTCACGCGCCGGCACATAGTCGCCCGAGCGCTCGTTCAGCCAGCTCGCCCAGTGCGGCCACCAGCTGCCCGGATGCTCGACCGCGCCCGCCTGCCATTCGGCGACGGTCGCGGGCAGGGCGTCGTTGGTCCAGTGCTGGTACTTCTTCGCGTCCGGGTGATTGATCACCCCGGCGATGTGGCCGCTGCCGGCCATGGTGAATTTCACCGGACCGCCGAACAGTTTCGCCCCGCGATAGATGCTCTTGAACGGCGCGATATGGTCGTCGCGGGAGGACTGGACGTAGATCGGCGTCTGCACCTTGTGCAGGTCCAGTTTCACGCCGGCCAGGGTCAGCTCACCCCTGGCCAGGGCGTTGTCCTTGTAGAAGTTGCGCAGATAGAACAGGTGCAGCGCCTTGGGCATGCGGGTCTGGTCGCTGTTCCAGAACAGCAGGTCGAAGGGCTTGGGCTCCTTGCCCATCAGGTAGTTGTTGACGAAGAACGACCAGATCAGGTCGTTGCCGCGCAGGGAATTGAAGGTGTCGGCCATCGACTTGCCGGGCAGGAAGCCGCCCGACTGGTCCATGGTCTCCTCGATCGACTTCAGCCAGGTGTCATCGACGAACAGCTTCAGGTCGCCGGCCTCCTCGAAATCCTGCTGGGCTGCGAAGAAGGTCGCCGACTGGATGCGCTTGTCGCCCTTGGCCGCCATGTGAGCGAGGGCGCAGGACAGCAGGGTGCCGCCGATGCAGTAGCCGACGGTGTTTACCCGGTCAGTCCCGCACTGTTTCATCACCTGGGTGGTGGCGTCGTAGATGCCTTCGACCAGGTAGTCCTCAAACGTCTTGGCCGCGAGCGTCTCGTCGGGATTGACCCAGCTGGTGACGAACACGCTGAAGCCCTGTGCGGTCAGCCAGCGGATCAGGCTGTTATCGGGCCGCAGGTCAGTGATGTAGAACTTGTTGATCCACGGCGTGAACAGCAGCAGCGGGATCTCGCGCACCTGATCGGTGGTCGGGGTGAACTGCAAGAGCTGCAGGATGTCGTTCTGGTAGACCACCTTGCCCGGAGCGGTGGCGACGTTCTCGCCGACCTTGAACTGCTCCATGTCGGTCTGGCTGATCGACAGCTTGCCGCCACCGCGCTCGAGGTCGGCAGCGAAGTTGTCCATGCCGCGCACCAGGCTTTCGCCACCGCTGGTCATGGCCTCCTTCAGCGCCGCCGGATTGGACAACAGGAAGTTCGACGGCGAGATCGCGTCGGTGAGCATCTTGATGAAGAACTCGACCCGGCGCTTTTCCAGCGGATCGACGCCTTCGACGTCGGCGATCAGCTCATTCAACCAGCCGCTGGTCAGCAGGTAGGACTGCTTCATCACGTCATAGACGGGATGGGCGCCCCATTCGGGATCGTTGAAGCGCTTGTCTCCCTTGGGCGGGACCACGACCGGCTCGACCTGTTCGCCGCCCATGCGACGGGCGGTGGTCTGCCAGAGGTCGAGGTAGCGCGAGAACAGGTCGGCCTGGGCGCGCAACATGCGGTCCGGCTGGGCGGCGAGGCGGCCCATGACGTCGGTCAGGGCCGGGCCGACATGGAAGGGATCGGTGCTGAGCGCCGCGGGACTGTCGGCCTGGCGCAGCGCGGCCTCGGCGATGGCGCCCTGGGCGGTCACTGCGGCGCGGGCGAGGTTGGCCGACAGCTTTTCCAAGGCCTCTCGCTGGTCGGTCGACAGGAAGGCGGCGGGATCGGGCGTCGAGGCGTAGTCGAATGACGGCGGCGTCGTGGACCTTGGCGATTCGTCGGCTTTTGGCTTCTCGGCCGCCGTGGCCGGTTTTGCCGCGGGTTTCTTCGCGATCGGCCGCTTGGCCGCCGCTTTTCGGGGGGTAGTCTTGCCGCTAGTGCCGGCCATGCGAGCGTCCTTCCCGGTGCGTGGGCGTCTCGCGCCCTTTCGCTGAACAGGATCATGGCATAAGACCGGACCCGATATGAACGGTGATGCGCGAACTTTCTGGCGAATGACGCGGCTGCTGCTCCTGGCGAGCGCGGCGGGCGGCCTCACGGCCTGTGCGACGTTGGCCGAACTCGAGCCGGGCGCGAGCGCCCGGATCGATCCCAGGTCGGCCGCGGCGGCCCAGGTCGAGGAAGCGCTGAAGCATCCCGGACCCCGGCCGACCTTTGCCGGCATTCCGGATATTCCCGACGATGTACGCAACTCCGCCGCCTGGCGCGCCGCCATCGAGGATCAGGAAGCCGAGGGGGTCTACACCCGTCGCAACGGCGCGGAGGATACCTGGAGTCTGACCGCGACCGAGGCCTTCGAGGCCCAAGCGCGCGCCGAGGCCAACCCGCTGGGCCTGCACGCCCCGACGGACGCCGAGATGGCTGAGTCCGCAGCCTATGCCGCCGCCTTGCGCAAGCGAGCTACCCCGCCTCCGTCGCCGAGGTGATCCCGGCGCGGCGGAGGCAAGTTATTCCCTGAACCTGCTTGGATATGACCCCTCCGGGGGCTATCCATGCTCGACCTCAGCTCCCAGAGCGCCCGGGGTGGCGCAGAGAGCCTTTAGAATGACCACCGAGTTCCACCGTATCCGGCGTCTGCCGCCCTACGTCTTCGAGGAAGTGAACCGTATCAAGGCCAAGCTTCGGGCCCAGGGAACGGACATCATCGACTTCGGGATGGGCAATCCCGACATGCCGACCCCCAAGCACATTGTCGACAAGCTGATCGAGACCGCGCGCGATCCCAAGGCCGGCCGCTACTCGGCGTCCAAGGGCGTGATCGGCCTGCGCCGGGCCATGGCGGGCTACTACGAGCGCCGCTATGGCGTGAAGCTGAACCCCGACACCGAGGTCGTCGCGACCCTGGGCTCGAAGGAGGGCTTCGCCAATCTGGCCAACGCCCTGACCGCGCCGGGCGACGTGATCATCTGTCCCAACCCGGCCTATCCGATCCACGCCTTCGGTTTTATCATGGCCGGCGGGGTGATCCGCCACGTGCCCGCCCTGTCGCCGGAGGAGTATCTGGCCGGCATCAGCCGGGCCGTGAAGCACTCTGCCCCTCCGCCCAGCATCCTGATCCTCAGCTATCCGTCCAACCCGACGGCCCAGTGGGTCGATCTCGAGTTCTACCGCGACGCCGTGCAGCTGGCGCGCAAGCACGACATGCTGATCATCTCCGACGTCGCCTATTCAGAGATCTATTTCGACAACAACCCGCCGCCGTCGATTCTGCAGGTCGAGGGCGCCAAGGACCTGGCCGTCGAGGTCAACAGCCTGTCCAAGACCTATGCCATGGCCGGCTGGCGCGTCGGTATGGTGGTCGGCAACGAGCGCATGTGCGCGGCCCTGGCGCGGGTGAAGTCCTACCTCGACTACGGCGCCTTCCTGCCGATCCAGGTGGCGGCCGCCGCGGCGCTGAACGGCCCGCAGGACTGCGTCGAGGAGATCCGTAACATCTACAAGGGCCGCCGCGACACCCTGGTCAGCTCGATGGCCCGGGCGGGCTGGGACATTCCCGCGCCGCCGGCCTCGATGTTCGCCTGGGCCAAGGTGCCCGAACAGTTCCGCGAGGCCGGCTCGATGCTGTTCTCGCGCCTGCTGATCGAGGAGGCTGGGGTCGCCGTTGCGCCGGGCTCCGGCTTTGGCGAATACGGCGAAGGCTATGTGCGCATCGGGCTGGTCGAAAACGAACACCGCATCAGACAGGCGGCCCGCAACGTGAAGAAGTTCCTCGCCGATTCCGACAGAATCCTGGCCAAGGCCCACAACGCGATGGCCGGCCAATGACCGGTCGGACCTGGCGCGTCGGGGTCGCGGGGCTGGGCACCGTCGGCGGCGGGCTGCTGCAGTTCCTGTCCGAGCGGCCAGGGTTCGCGCCGGCTGGGGGCAGGGCGGTGGTCGCCGGCGTCACGGCCCGCTCGCGTTCACGGCCGCGCAGCATCGACATCTCCGCCATTCCCTGGTTCGACGACCCGGTGGCGCTGGCGACCTCGCCGGACATTGACCTGTTCGTTGAGCTGGTCGGCGGCTCCGACGGCCCGGCCAAGGCGGCCGTCGAAGCTGCGCTGAAGGCCGGAAAGCCAGTCGTCACGGCCAACAAGGCCCTGATCGCGGAGCACGGCGCCGAACTGGCGGCGCTGGCCGAAGCGGCCAATGTGCCATTGCTGTTCGAGGCCGCCGTCATGGGGGGGACGCCGGCCGTCAAGATGCTGCGCGAGGCCATGGTTGGCGACGACGTGGTCGGCGTGGCCGGCATTCTCAACGGCACCTGCAACTTCATCCTCAGCGAGATGGAACAACGCGGCGTCTCGTTCGCCGAAGTGCTCGGCGAGGCCCAGCGCATGGGCTACGCCGAGGCTGACCCGACGATGGACGTCGGCGGCTTCGACGCGGCGCACAAGGTGACCATCCTGGCCGCGCTGGCGTTCGGCTGCGCGCCCAACTTCGCCGCCGCCGAGATCGAGGGCATCGACCAGGTCGATCTGCTCGACATTCGGCTGGCCAAGGACCTCGGCTACCGCATCCGCCTGATCGCCTCGGCTGACCGCACGGCGGACGGCGTGGCGGTGCGGGTTCATCCATCGCTGGTCGCCCAGGGCCACCCGCTGGCCGAGACCCGAGGGGCGCTCAACGCGCTGTTCATCGAGGGCACGCGGATCGGCCGCATCTTCATCCAGGGCCCCGGCGCGGGTTCCGGCCCGACCGCCGCCGCTGTCGCGGCCGACATCGCCGACGTCATGACCCTGCCGACCCGGCCCGTGTTCCAGAAGCCGGCAGGCGAGCTGAAGCCGTTCGTGGCTGTCGCCCCGACCCGGCGCGTCGGCAAGGCCTACCTGCGCCTGCTGGTGAAGGATCAGGCCGGCGTTATCGCTGCGGTCTCCGAGACCCTCGCGGAGTGCGGCGTGTCGATCGACAGCTTCCTGCAGAAGCCGGTCGAGGACGCAGGCGGCGTGCCGATCGTGCTGACCACCCACGCCATCGCCGAGTCGGTCCTGACGGACGCGATAAACCGCATCGAAAAGCTGCCGGCCGTGCTAGAGCGTCCGCGCCTGTTGCGCATCGCGCGTATCTGAGAATCCTCCGACACTGCGGAGAGCGCCCCGACAGGGGCCGGGAGACTGCTTTCATGAGTTCTGAGACGCTGGACCGGGGACTGGTTCTGGACGCGGTCCGGGTGACCGAAGCTGCGGCGATCGCCGCCTGGCATCTGGTTGGCCGTGGTGACGAAAAGGAAGCCGATCAGGCGGCCGTCGACGCCATGCGCAACGCCCTGAACGAACTGGCCATCGACGGCGAGATCGTCATTGGCGAGGGCGAGCGCGATGAAGCGCCGATGCTCTACATCGGCGAAAAAGTCGGCACCGGCAAAGGTCCGCGCGTCGATATCGCGCTCGACCCGCTGGAAGGCACGACCTTGACGGCCAAGGCCATGGCCAACGCCCTGGCGGTGATGGCCTGGGCCCCGGCGGGCACGCTGCTGAACGCGCCCGACACCTACATGGACAAGATCGCCTGTGGTCCCGGCTACGAGGAAGGCGTCATCGATCTGGACGCCAGCCCCGCCGACAACGTCAAGGCGCTGGCCAGGGCCAAGGGCGTCGCGCCCGAGCAGATCACCGTCTGCGTGCTTGATCGTCCGCGGCACGCCGAGATCATCAGCAGCCTGCGTTCCGTCGGCGCGCGGGTCTATCTGATCACCGATGGCGACGTGGCCGGCGTGATCAACACCGCTGACCCGCTGACCGGCGTCGATCTCTATATCGGCCAGGGCGGCGCGCCCGAGGGCGTGCTGGCCTGCGCGGCCCTGAAATGCGTCGGCGGCCAGTTCCAGGGCCGGCTGGTGTTCCGCAACAACGACGAGCGCAGCCGCGCCGCCAAATGGGGCATCACCGACCTCGACCGCAAATATGTGCTGAGTGAAATCGTCCGGGCCGACGCCATCTTCGCCATGACCGGCGTCACCGACGGCGCGCTGCTCGACGGCGTGAAGTTCAATGGCGGCTTTGTGCACACCCACACGCTGGTGATGAACTCCTCGACCCGCACGGTCCGTGAAGTGCGGATGAAGCGGCCGCTCTGATCATGGCCGACGGGACGCACGAGCCCGGCTTCCTCGGTGTCCGGCAGTCCCTGTCAGGACGGGCCTGGCGCTGGCGTCCGGCCGATCCGGCCCTGGTCCGCGATCACCAGCTGCGCCACGACCTCAGCGAGCCTCTGGCCCGCGCCTTGGCGGCACGGGGCATCGATGCCGCCGGCGCCGCCGACTACCTGACGCCGACCCTCAAGGCGCAGTTCCCCGATCCCTCCACTTTCGCCGACATGGATCTGGCGGCCTCGATCCTGGTCGACGCTGTCGAAACCGGCCGCCCGACGGCTGTGTTCGCCGACTACGACGTCGACGGCGCCTCGAGTGCGGCCCAGCTGGTCCGCTGGTTCAGGGCCATGGGCCGCGAACTGGCCATCTACGTGCCGGACCGGATCATCGAGGGCTATGGACCCAGCCCCGCCGCCTTCCGCCATCTGCAGGAGCAGGGCGCGGACCTGGTGGTCACCGTCGACTGCGGCGCGGCCGCCCACGACGCCCTGATCGCGGCGCGGGACATCGGTCTCGATATCGTGGTCATCGACCACCACCTGATGCGCGGCGAGCAGCCTCCGGCTGCGGCCCTGGTCAATCCCAACCGGCCGGACGACACCTCCGGGCAGGGGCACCTGGCCGCCGCCGGTGTGACCTTTGTCCTGCTGGCCGCCCTGAACCGCGAGGCGCGCCGCCGGGGGCTGTTCCAGGACCGGCCTGAGCCGGACATCCGCCAGTGGCTGGATCTGGCCGCCATGGGCGCCGTCTGCGACGTCACCAGCCTGACCGGCTTCAACCGGGCCATCGCCGCCCAGGGCCTGAAGACCATGTCCGCCTGGGCCAATCCGGGCCTCAAGGCGCTTCTGGACGTCGCCAAGGCCCAGGGTCCGGCGACCACATTCCACGCAGGCTTTATCCTCGGCCCGCGAATCAACGCCGGAGGGCGGATCGGCCGCTCGGACCTCGGCGCGCGACTGCTCTCGACGGACGATCCCGAGGAAGCCCGCGACCTCGCTGAACAGCTCGACGCCCTCAACGCCTCGCGCAAGGACGTTGAGAAGGGAGTCATCGACGAGGCCGTTCTGGCCATTGAGCGCGACAGCAATTTCGACCCGGACGCCCCGGCCATCGTCGTGGCCGGCGACGGCTGGCATCCGGGCGTCGTCGGCATCGCCGCCGCGCGCCTGCGTGAGCGGTACCGCAAGCCGGTGGTCGTCATCGGCATCGACCGTCCGTCCGATACCGGCAAGGGCTCGGGCCGGTCACAGCCAGGCGTGAACCTCGGGCGGGCCGTGCAGTCTGCGTTCGATGAGGGCCTGCTGCTGGCGGGCGGCGGGCACGCCATGGCGGCGGGCCTGACCATTCGCCCCTCCGCCATTCCGGACCTGCGCGCCTTCCTGTGTGAACGCCTTGCGGGTGAGATGACCCTGGCCGCCGGGCAGGACGCCATCGAGATTGACGCCCTTGTCAGCCCCGGCGGCGCGACCCGCGCCCTGTTCAGCGACTTTCAGCGTCTGGCCCCGTTCGGACCAGGCAACCCAGAGCCGACCTTTGCCGTCGCCGACGCCCGGATCGAGCGGCCGATGATGCTCAAGGGTGGCCATGTGCGCTGCACCCTGATGGATTCCTCCGGCGGACGCCTGAAGGCCGTGGCCTGGCGGGCGGGTGAAACCGCGATGGGTGCGCGGATCATGGCCGGGGGCGGGGCGATGCACTTTGTCGGCCGCCTCAAGCCCGATGACTGGCAAGGCCGCCAGAGCGTCGAACTGGAGATCGAGGACGCCGCCGACCCCCGCATGGTGCTCTAGGAATCCGTCCGGCTCCGCGGGGGCAAATCTCGGCGGCTTGGGGCTTGCGCCTCGCCGGAGTCGCGAATATACAGCCGCTTCCTCGCGACCGGGCGCCCTTCGTCTATCGGTTAGGACCCCAGATTTTCAATCTGGTAAGAGGGGTTCGACTCCCCTAGGGCGTACCACCGCCGCGAGCGAGAATTCCCCATAGAATGCGACTAATTGTCGCGGGATGGCAATGAGTCATCGCGCGCGCGAATTCCTGCATTGACGGCTCTCCTCTCGCGAGAACAGTGTTATATTCGAGACCTCGTCCAATCTGGACTTCAGGGCGGGGCAGAGGGGCGGAATGTCTGGCTATGATTTCGAGGCTCAGGAGCCGCACGAAGAATCCGTGCGGATCAATGGGCGTGTAAAATGGTTCGATGCTGGGAAGGGGTACGGTTTCATCGTTCCTGACGATCCCAGTCAGACCGGATTGAAGGATGTGCTTCTGCACATCACGTCCCTGCGTAATGCAGGACGGGAATCTGCGCTCGAAGGTTCAGTGATCATTTGCGACGTCGTGCGTCGCACCAAGGGCTGGCAAGTCTCCGACATCGTGGATCTGGACGAGACGGCCGCGCCGCCCGTAGGCGAGCGTCCGCAGCGCCGTTTTGATCATGACTCCGCCGGTTTCCGCGGCGAGCGTGACCGGTTCAGCGGCGGCGGCTTCAGCGCCGATCACCGCGATGCGCCGCGCCGTGGCCCGCCGATGCGCGCCGATGGTCCGCTCGAACACTGCACGGTCAAATGGTTCAACCGCACCAAGGGCTACGGTTTCGTGGTGCGCGACGCAGAGCCGGGAGATATCTTCGTCCACATCGAGACCCTGCGTCGCAGCGGCCTTGATGACCTGCAGCCCGGCGAAGGCGTGATGGTGCGTTTCGCCGAGGGGCCCAAAGGTCTGGTTGTGGCCGAAATCGCGGCGTCCTGACGCCCGACGCTCCTGGAGTATCCCGTTGGTCGTGATGATGCGTAACGCAGGCCGGTCCGCCGCCCTGGCCCTGGCCCTGCTCGTCCCGCTGATGGCCGGCGCCTGCCGCGCCGAGACGCCGGCCCCGGTCGCGCCGGCCGCTTCGACCGCGGTGGTCACCGAGGCCCTGACGATCGACACCGCCGCCGGCCCGCAGGTGTTCAAGGTCGAGATCGCCGACAACGACGCCGAGCGCGAACAGGGCCTGATGTTCCGCACCAGCCTCGCGCCGAACGCCGGCATGCTGTTCGAATGGGACCGCCCATCCCCGCGGGCCTTCTGGATGAAAAACACCTACATCCCGCTCGACATCATCTACATCGGCGTCAACGGTCGGATCCTCTCGATCGCCGCCATGGCCGAGCCCTTCTCGGAGACGCCGATTCCCTCGCACGGCGACGCCAAGGGCGTGCTGGAGATCCCGGGCGGCCGGGCGGCCGAGCTGGGCATCAACATCGGCGACCAGATCCACCATCGGATCTTCGGCCAGTGACGGACGAGACGGTTCCGGCGCCACCGGAAGGGTTCAAGCCGAGCGCCCGTGGGCCCTACACGACCCACAATGGCCCCTTCTTCCACCGCGCGACGCCCGAGACGCTGGAGCATGCCTTCTTCGTGCTCAAACGCCACTGCAACAGCCTGGGAATCGTCCACGGCGGCATGCTGTCGACCTTCATGGACGGGGTGTTGGCCAATGCCGTGGGTCGTGAGACGGGCACAGCCTCCGTGACCGTGCACCTGTCGCTGGACTTCCTGTCGATGGCCCGGGCCGGCGACTGGGTGTTCGGCGATGCAAAAGTCACCCGCCAGACGAGGGATCTGGTGTTCGTCGAGGGTCGCATCCGGGTCGGGACGCGCGACGTGATGCGCGCCAACGGCATCTTCAAGCCGGTTCATCGCCGCACCGATTAGCCGGCCCCCGGTGCCGGACCCCGCTCGGTCTGACCCGCTTCAAGCGGTCCAGAGATCGAAGGTGTCGTGGTCCAGCGCCTGGGCGCAGGCGCCGCGGGTCATCGCCAGGAACAGGGCGTCGCCTCGCGCCGTCCGCTCAACCGCGATGGCCGAGAAGACGCCCATGAAGACGCCGTGCACAGCCATGCGACGATAGTCGTCCCAGCCCTGGGCCCGGCTGTAGTCGCTGACGCCCAGACGGCGAAGTTCATCGTGGTAGAGGCCGACCAGTTCGCGCTCGTTGGCCCGGCGCAGATCCGGGGAAATGCCGGCGCTGAGGAAGTAGCTGACATCGGTCATGC
>JBKJII010000356.1:0-15293 GCA_046598505.1 Caulobacter sp.
TGATGCCGTTGATCATGCCGCCCCAGGACGGCATCAATAACAGGATGGAGAATGCAGCCGCGAGCGATGAGGTCCAGTCCGGCAATGCAGTCCAATGCAGGTGGTGTGCGCCTACCCACATGTACATGAAACCGAGCGCCCAGAAGTGCACAATGGACAAGCGATACGAATAGATGGGGCGCCCAGCTTGCTTGGGCACGAAATAATACATCATGCCCAGGAACGCGGCGGTCAGGAAAAAGCCCACCGCATTGTGGCCGTACCACCACTGCGTCAGGGCGCTTTGCACGCCGCCGAACAGCGGCACGCTGCTGTGGTTCAGCAGGCTGACCGGCACCGCCAGGTTGTTGATTATGTGCAGGACGGCGACCGTCACGATCATGGCCAGGTAGAACCAGTTGGCCACGTAGATGTGCGGTTCCTTGCGCTTCCAGATGGTGCCCAGGAAGGTGAACAGGTAGCCGACCCAGACGATGGTCAGCCACAGGTCCACGACCCACTCGGGCTCGGCGTATTCCTTGCTCTGGGTGATCCCGGCCAGGTAGCCGACGGCGGCGGCGACGATGAACAGCTGGTAGCCCCAGAACACGAACCACGGCAGCACGCCGCCGAACAGGCGCGCGCGGCAGGTCCGCTGGACCACGTAGAAGGACGTGCAGATCAGCGCGTTGCCGCCGAAGGCGAACACCACTGCCGAGGTGTGGAGAGGGCGGAGCCTGCCAAAGTTCAGCCAGCCGAAGTCCGCGAAATAGAAGATGTTCGGCCAGGTCAGCTGTGAGGCGATGACCACCCCGACCAGCATGCCGACCGCCCCCCAGAACATGGTGGCGATGACTCCGGCCCGGACCACGCCGTCCATGTATTTCGAGGAGTCGTTGTTGAGCAGGCCGGCGCTCATGGCGGCGTTCAGGCCAAAGCCGCCGACCACGGCTGCGGCGATGAAGATGTAGGCCTGCAGGCGGAACAACGGATCGTCCGTCATGGCCGCCGCAACAGCGAACAAGAGGCCGCCCAGGATCGTGAAAATCAGGAGGATCGGCCCGTCGAGCGATCCGCCGCCCGGTTTCGATACCTGTGTCATTGATAAGCCCCAAGCTGTCTTGGGGTTCAGCTAGGCCCCGGGGGGAGTCGTCGCGTTGATCTGCATCAAGGCCTTTCGCCTCCCGGAAGGGAAAAGAATGCGGTGCAACAGATGGAGTCGACGATGCCCGCGCGCGCGCTTGCCAACCTGCCGGCTACGGCCCGACTTGAGGCCATCATCGGTCACAGCGCCCTGGGGGCCGTCGCGCTCTGGCTCGGCGTGCTGGTGGGTGACTGGCCGGAGCTGACGGCCTACGGCCGCCTCTGCGCCGAGGCCCAGACGGTCCTGGGTCACTGTCCGCTGTGCGCGCCCGCCGCGGTCCTTTCGGCGGCGGCCTTCGCCGGCGCCGTCAGCCTGTGGGTCCGCAATTCCGGACGCGCCTAGATCGTGGCGCTGACAAGGGTGGATTTGGCGCTGCCCTGGCCCCGCCGCAGTGCGGTCAGGAGTGCGCGGTCACCGGTTTCGATCTGCACGGTCATGCCGCGGCAGCCGAGCGACCGTGCGACCTCGCGCAGACCTTCAGCCAGCGCCTCGATGACCGGCCGACCGTCGAGCAGCGAAAATGACGCCACCCGTTCGACCCAGAGGCTCCGGCCCGCCTGGAGATTGGTCTGGACCGTGAACGGGGCCAGCCCGCTGAGCCGACCGGCCGCGTCCCGCGCCACAAGCGCGCCCCTGGCCCCGACCGGATGGGCAGTCCAGCGCCGCGCCGTCGCGCGCCAGCGTCCTGGGGTCAGCCCGGGAAACGCCAGTCGGGCAAGACCGAACACCTCATCGATCTCGTCGGTCGAGAGGCGGGAGACAATGATGGTGTTGAGCCGGGTGTTCATGCCGGTGACCAAGCTCTCAGTGTTGCCGATCCGGATCGTTGATCTGCGTCAAGCCCGTGAATCCAATGGGAATCTCCAGCGATGAACCTTTCCGTCGAACTCGCAGCCTGTGCTGAAGCCGGGCGCCGCGACCCCTGCAGACTCTGCGCCGCACGCCAGCTGAGCGTCTGCAACGTGCTCGCGGAAGACGGTCTGAAGAAGCTCTCGGACCTGTCGGACCACCAGGTCTTCGCCCCGGGCGAGACGCTCGTGCGCGAGGGGGATCCGGCAACCAACCTGTTCAACATCACCGACGGCGCGGTGCGCGTGTACAAGCTGCTCCCCGATGGCCGGCGGCAGATCGTCGGCTTCCTGTTCGCGGGCGATTTCCTGGGTCTCGCGACGGGAGACCGCTACGCCTTCTCGGCCGAGTCGCTGAGCAACGGCACGGCATGCCGCTTCCAGAAGAAGGCCTATCGCCGGCTGTTGACGGAAGAACCCGGGCTGGAAGCGGCGCTGCTCGACCGCGCCTCCCACGAGTTGCAGGCGGCGCACAACCAGATGCTGCTGCTGGGCCGAAAGACGGCCGTCGAAAGGCTGGCCTCGTTCCTCATCGACCTGTCGCTGCGCGACCGCAGGGCCGGGGGCGACGGCAAGGTCATCCATCTGCCGATGACGCGGGCCGAGATCGCCGACTACCTCGGCCTGACGACCGAAACCGTCAGCCGGGTCACGTCGCGCCTGAAGACCCGGGGCGTGATCCGGCTGCTGTCGTTGCACAGCCTGCGCATCGAAAGGCCGGCCGAGCTCAGTGAGCTGGCCGGCCTCGACACGGGTCTGGATGGCTAGAACTTGCGGCCCAGCCCGACCGACACGACCAGCGGGTCGATCGTCACGTTCGAGTGCAGGGCGCCGTTGTTGATGTTGGCGGTGGTGTCGAAGAACACCTTCTTCACGTCGACATTCACCGACCAGGGCCCGGTCAGGGCGATGTCCGCGCCCGCCTGCAGCGAATATCCGAAGCCGTCGTCCAGCTTGACCTTGAAGCCGTGCAGGTCCTTGCCGTTGTAGAACAGCATGTAGTTCACGCCGACGCCGACGTAGGGACTGAACCGCGCGGCGGGCAGCGGGTGGTACTGCACCGACAGCACCGGCGGCAGAACCCAGGTGTCATGAACCGTGGTGTCGGTCGGGGCGGTCGTCGCCGAGACCGTGTGCTTGGAGGTGGCGAGGATCAGCTCGACAGCGACCTTGTCCGTCAGGAAATAGGAAATCCCGAGCGACGGGACGGTGTCGTTGTTGAGCTTCACGTCCAGCCCGGTGTCCACGCCGCCAGCGGTGATGATTGAGCCGGATTCGTCGGGCGCGACCGAGGTGGCCCGGACGTCGACAAGCCAGGTTCCGGCGGCCTTGGGTTGGAAGTCCTCGGCGGAAGCAGCCCCGCCGACGGCCAGAGCAGCCAGCAGTGCGGCGGCGGCGACCATCGTTTTCATCTTGGTATCCCCATATCATTGGTCCGGCGCGTCAATCGCTCCGGACGCCTTTTGATGCCTCCGCCACGCCCCTGGATCGCTGACCTGGATCAATCGTTAGTCCCTGTTTTGCTTGCATTTTCACCGCGATCAGCGGCGGGCAAAAAGAAGCCCCCGCGCCGGAGGAGCCGGGGGCCTTAGTTTGACGGCGGCGGCTGTGTGACCCGCCGCGCGTCTATTCTGCCGCCATCTGTCGAGGCGTGACCGGCAACGGCTTTTCGAGCGTCACCCAGTCAATCAGGCCGTCATGGACTTCGTCCTCGAAACGCAGGACGCCAAGGGCCTCGAATTTCGGCCGTACGCTCTCGGTCAGGAGGCCGATGCGCTTCAGGTTCGGGATCATCCGGGCAAACAGGAAGTCACGGAAAGCGCCGCCGGCGCCGGCGTTGTGGTTGATCGCGCGGGCTTCCTCCAGCGTGAAGCCGTACTCCTGCGGCACGTCCACGCTGAACAGCCGCTCGCGCATGATCACGCAGGCCTCGTAGGCGAATTGCGCCCGTTCCTCGATCTCATGGTCGGGCAGCGCCCGGATCCAGTCCTCAAGATAGTTGACCCCGAAGGCCACGTGCCGGCCTTCATCGCGCTGGACCAGTTCGAGAATCTGCTTCAGCAGCGGATCTCGGGTGCTCTGGGTCATCGCCTGGAAGGCCGCCAGGGCCAGACCTTCGATCAGCACCTGCATGCCGATGAACTTCAGGTCCCACCGCTCGTCGGTCAGCACCTTGTCCAACAGCGCCTTCAGGTTCGGGTTGATCGGGTAGACGATCTTGCAGCGCTCGGTCAGGTATTTGTGAAACACCTCCACATGCCGCGCCTCATCGAAGGTCTGCGACGAGGCATAGAGCTTGGCGTCGTAGGTCGGAGCGCAGCTGACCAACTGGCTGGCGACCAGCATGGCGCCCTGCTCGCCGTGCAGGAACTGCGACAGGGTCTGGGCATGGCTGCGCCAGGCGAAGTCGAGCTTCTGTTCCGGCGTCAGGGCTTCATACTTGGGATGCCCGGCGAAGGCATTGCCGGCGGGATCGTTGGGCATTTCACTGCGCGGGAACGGGACGTCCCAGTCGACGTCCATCTGGGCGTCCCAGTTGAAGCGCTTGCCCAGTTCATAGAGCTTGCGGATGCGGGCGTTGGCGTCCTGGTAGTCCCAGTTGTAGGAACCGGTCAGCGGCGTTCTGAAGATCTCGCGGATGACCTCGACGTCATCGGACGTAAGCTTGTGGGTCAGGTCTTCATTAAACTCGCGGACCTCCTGCGGAGGGCCCTCGACCAGAGTCACATTGAGCATTTCCAGTTCCCCGTTTCCGGCCCCCGACAAAGATGACGAGGGCGTCATTTTTTGAACCTGAAAAACGCCGGCGGGCGTGCCCGGACGGCGCTCAGGCCTTATTTCTTCAGGTTGACGTAGGCGTGCACGCTGCCGAGGGTCACTGCGAAGAGGCTGAAGCCGGTCACGACCAGCACGAGAAAAGCCTGATGGACGGGCGGCAGGGCGGTAAGGGTCTCAAGCATCGCGGTGTCTCCTCTCGGTGCAGGCCCAATGGACCTTTCGAGAGGACGGGCGTCATTGACCTGAGTCATTTCCCGGCTTGAGCAGCTTGCGGATCGCCGTCACCAGGGTGTCGCCGAGCAGGGGCTTTTCAATCAGGACCGCGCCCACCTTCCAGGCCGCCTCGCGCACGGCGGGGCTGGCGTGGCTGGTGATCAAGATCGCGGGAAGCGAGACGCCCGCCCTGTGCAACGCTGACAGCAGATCAAGACCGTTGGAGTCGGGCAGGCGATAGTCGAGCACCAGGCAGGCATTGGACGCGGGCAAGGCGGCGGCGGAGACAGTTGCTTCCGATCGATGGGTCTGGACGTGGAGCCCATCGAGCTCGAGGGAAAAGCGCAAGGCATTGAGCAGGTCTTCGTCGTCGTCGACGATGATGGCGGTCGGCTGACCGCCCGGCGGATGACTAGGCTCAGCACACATGGACAGCAGAGTCAGTGAGCCGGCCCGGCCCGCCTTGATTCAGCGCAAAAAGGGCTCAGCAGCCGGCGATCAAGGCCATGCGGACCAGTTCGGAAAGGCTGGCGGCGCCCATCTTGGTCATCAGGTTGGCGCGGTAGACTTCGACGGTCCGGGGGCTGATGCCCAGTTCGTGGGCGATGGTCTTGTTTGGCTTGCCCGCCACCACGCCGCCCAGGACCTCGCGCTCACGCGGCGACAGGCCGTCGAGGCGCGCCTGGGTCGCCTTGCGCTCCGGCGTGCTGCCTGGCTGCTCGGTGCGGCGGTTGAAGGCCAGGCCAATAGCGTCGAGCAGAACCTGATCGTCGAACGGCTTTTCGATGAAATCGATCACACCCGCCTTCATCGCCTCGACCGCCAGAGGGACGTCGCCATGACCGGTAATGACGATGACCGGATAATCGTGACCGGCTGCATTCAGGGCTTTGATCAGCTCAAGGCCCGTCATGTCCGGCATGCGGATGTCCGTGACAATGCAGCCGAGCGTCGCGTCCGGAACGGTCTTGAGAAAGGCCTGGGCGGACTCGCTGGCGGCGGCGCGAAACCCTGCGGTGTCGAGCAGGAACATCAGCGAGTCGCGCATCGCTGCATCGTCATCGATGATGTGGACCAGCCGGTCAGTCATTTTCGCCAAGATCCTCTGGTCGCATGGCTCTCAGCGTAAACCGGAAGGTGGCGCCGCTCTTTTCGTTGGTCTGCACCCAGATGCGACCACCATGAGCTTCGACAATGGTGCGGGAGATCGACAGGCCCACGCCCATGCCCTGGGACTTGGTGGTGAAGAACGGCTGGAACAGCCGTTCGGCGATGTCGGGGCTGATCCCCGGCCCGGTATCGGCGACCGCGACCTCGATCATGCCGTCAGACGCCGGCGCGGCCGAGACGGTCAGCTCGCGTCGGTCGCCGCCCTGCATGGCCTCGATGGCGTTGCGCAGCAGGTTCACCAGCACCTGCTGGATCTGCACCTTGTCGGCCAGCACCAGATTGACCCGGCGATCGATCTTGTATTGCACACGCACGCCGCGCTCGGAGGCGCCGATCAAGGCCAGCACCCCGGCCTCTTCGATGGCCTTGGGCAGGCTTTCGATGCGCGGTTCGGCTTCACCTCGCGCCACGAAGTCCCGCAGGCGACGGATGATCTGGCCTGCGCGCAGCGTCTGGTCTGCGGCCTTCTCCATCGCGTCGCGCAGGCGCGGGAGGTCCGGTGTGTCCGACTCCAGTAGCCGCCGTGACCCCTTCAGGTAGTTGGCCGCCGCAGAAAGGGGCTGGTTCAGTTCATGCGCCAGGGCCGAAGCCATCTCGCCCATCGCCGTCAGCCGCGACATGTGGACCAGTTCCGACTGCAGGTCGTGCAGGCGCCGCTCGGTTTCCTGGCGGTCGGTCAGGTCCCGCACGAAGCCTGTGAAGTAGCGGCGATCCGCAGACTTCATCTCGCCGACCGAGAGCTCCATGGGAAAGGTCGAGCCATCGCGCCGCTCGCCCACGACCACACGACCAATGCCGATAATGCGACGTTCGCCGGTGTCCAGATAACGGGCCAGGTAGCCGTCATGAGCGTCGTGATACGGCTGGGGCATCAGCATGCTGACGTTGCGGCCGATGACTTCGGCAGCCGACCATCCGAACAGCCGCTCGGCAGTGGTGCTGAAGGACTGGATGATGCCGTGTATATCGATGACCACCATGGCGTCGGGCACAGTGTCGAGGATTGAACGCAGATGCGCCTCGCGCTCACGCAGCGCTTGCAGGGCGTCTTCCGGACCTACCGGTTCATTCAGGGAATCGTGGGGATCGGACATGGTCGTCTCACCGACTATACCCGGACGGGTACGGCGGTCGAGGCGTAGCCGACGGCCTCAGGCAGCCATGCGTTCCAGCGCCTGCGGATTGCAGACCTTGAAATGACGCAAGGCGTCGAACTCAACCACCGCCGTGGCCTGCAACTGGCTGAGCATGCGCGACACGGTCTCGATGGTCAGGCCCAGATAGTCGGCCATGTCCTGACGGGTCATCGGCAAATCCCCCTGCCCCCCGGTCCGCTCAACAACGCCCCGCAGGAAGCTGGCGACACGCTCCGACGCGCTCTTGCGACCAAGCATCAGGACGTGGTCCTGCGACCGGTCCAGTTCGCGGACCGTGGCCTCCCAGATCATCCGGTCGAACGCCACGGCCGCCTCGGTGCCGCGGAGCGCCGACCGCTTCACCGAAGTCACCACGCTGTCGCAAAGGGCTTCGGCTGAAAAACGATGGTCTGGCCCGGTCTCCAGTCCGAAGATATCGCCAGGAAAGTAGAATTCGCCCACCTGGCGACGGCCGTCGTTGAGCAGGCGGGTGGTGCGCACAGCGCCGCTGATCACCTGGTAGATCCGCGAGACGGGTTGGCCCTGACCATAGATCTCTTCGTCCTTGCCGCAGCTGTCGCGCAGGCCCATTCGCGCGAAAGCGTCGAGAGCGGATTCGACGCTGGCGTCCGCTGATCCTGCGAAGGCCCTGCGTTCTGTGGCGGCGGAAGGCGTCATGACCAGATCCCTGAATGCGACGCATCAGGGGTAGGCCCATCGCCGCGACCCCGAAATTCCGGTCCCGTGCTTAAGGGAATCTACCTAGGCCGCGGGGAGGCTGTCCCACCGTCACTCGACGCCCGCCATGCGAGGGTCGACCGTTCCTACCGCGGCGGCATGCGGATGGCGCCGTCGAGGCGGACGGTCTCGCCGTTGAAGTAGCCGTTGCGCAGCATAGTGACCGCCAGATCTGCATACTCGGCCGGATGCCCCAGACGGCGAGGGAACGGCACGGACTTGGACAGGCTCTCGAAGATGGCCGGCGCGCGATCCTTGACCCCCAGCATCGGCGGCGTGGCCATAATGCCGGGCAGGATGGTGTTGATGCGGATGCCCTCGTTGGCAAGGTCGCGGGCGATGACCAGGGTCATGCCCTTGATCGCCGCCTTGGAGGCCGCATAGGCCACCTGGCCCACCTGACCGTCCTCGGCCGCCACCGAGCCGGTGTTGACGATCGCGCCGCGGCCGCCGTCCTCGTCGGGTTCCAGGGTGGCCATGCCGGCCGCGCTTTTGACGACGCAGCGGAACGTGCCGACGGTGTTCAGCCCCAGCACCCATTCGAAGTCGGCGACGTTGAACGGCTTGATCGCACCGGTTCCCTTGTCGCGGGCGATGGTCTTGCCGCCCCGGCCGCCGCCGGCGCAGTTGACCAGGACGCGCTCCTGGCCGTGCGCGGCGCGGGCCTTGGCGAAGCCGGCGTCGACCGAAGCCTCGTCCATCACATTGACCTGGCAGAACAGCGCGCCGAGCTCCTCGGCCTTCTTCGCGCCGGTCTCGGCATTCTGGTCGAAGATGGCGACCTTCACGCCCAGGTCGCGCAGCGCCTTGACCGTGGCCGCGCCCAGGCCGGATGCGCCGCCGGTGACAACGGCCGAAACCGTGCTGTCGAGTTTCATGGGAATCCTCCTCGAAGTCGTGCTGTCCGCCGGGGTTCGTTCGCGTCGGCCGGCCTTGTGACCGCACTTCAGCGCCGGCGCCGCAGGGTCAGGCAAGCCGGCGACGTTGGTTCTGTTTGAAAACGCCCTCTCCCATGTGAACATCGGCGCCTAGACTGACCTCGTACTCAAAACCGCAGGATCAACATGCCGCCCCGGATATTGCCTGAGCCGACGCCGGAAACCCGGCACTTCTGGGAAGGTTGCAAGGCCGGCGAGCTGCGCCTGCAGCGCTGCATGCGGTGCACGAAGAGCTACTTCCCGCCCCGCCCCTTCTGCCCGGAGTGCGGCAACCGGGAGGTGGAGATCTACCCCGCCAGCGGCCGGGGCGTGCTCTGGTCCTATGTGATCAACCATCGTCCGCGCCCGGACATGGGGACCGAGCCCTACGCCATCGCCGTGGTCCAGCTCGATGAAGGCCCCCGGATGATGACCAACATCGTCGACTGTCCCCAGACGCCGGAAGCGCTGCAGCTCGACATGCCCTTACTGGTCAAGTTCGTCGCCCAGTCGGACGACATCAGCCTGCCCCTGTTCGCGCCAGTGGAGGCCTGAGCCCATGACGCGCAAATCCGTGGCCGTGGTCGGCGCCGCCGAAACCACCCGCATGGGGAAGATCCCCGACCAGTCGGTCATCGGCCTGCACGCCGACGCCGCTCTCAACGCCATGGCCGACTGCGGCCTGACCCCCAGGGACATCGACGGAGTCGCCACCGCCGGCATCAGTCCGGTGGAGCTGGCCCACTATCTGGGCATCACCCCGACCTATGCCGACGGGACCAGCGTCGGCGGCTGCTCGTTCATGCTGCACGTTCGACACGCCGCCGCCGCCATCGAAGCCGGCCTGGCCACGACCATCCTGATCACCCACGGCGAAAGCGGTCGCTCGCGGGTCGGCTCCAGCGGGTTCGGGCGGTCGCCCTCAAGCCTCGGCGGCCAGTTCGAGATCCCCTATGGGGTGACCGCACCGCCGACGATGTTCACGATTCCGGTCCTGCGCTACCTCAAGACCTACGGCCTGACCGAAGAGGACCTGGCCTGGGTCGCGGTGATCCAGCGGGAGTGGGCGGCGCGCAATCCACGCGCCAGCATGAAGGACCCGATCACGGTCGACGACGTGCTGAACTCGCCGATGATCGCCTGGCCGTTCCGCCTGCTGATGTGCTGCCTGGTCACCGACGGGGGCGGGGCGCTGATCCTGACCTCAGCCGAGCGCGCGAAGGACTTCCCGACCAGGCCGGTCTATGTGCTGGGGTCCGGCGAAAGCGTCGAGACGCCGCTGGTCAGTCAGATGGCCGACTTCACCTCGTCCCGCGCCTTCAGGGTGTCGGGCAAGAAGGCCTTCGAAACGGCGGGCATCCGCCACGCCGATGTCGATCACCTGATGATCTACGACGCCTTCGCCCATCTGCCGCTTTACGGGCTCGAGGATCTGGGCTTCTGCAAGCCGGGCGAGGCGGCGGCCTTCATCCGCGAACGCAACACGGCGGCGGGCGGCATCCTGCCCCTCAACACCAACGGCGGCGGGCTCTCCTACATGCACTCCGGAATGTACGGCATGTACGCCCTGCAGGAGAGCGTACGGCAGCTGCGCGGCATCGCGCCGGCCCAGGTCGAGGGCGCGAAGATCAGCGTCTGCCATGGCGTCGGCGGCATGTTTGCCGCCTCCGGCACCATCGTCTTCAGCAACGAAGCGCCGTAGCCGCAAAGCGTTTGCCAGATCCAGCCGGCGTCGGCGCGCTGGGCGGCGGCTTCAGTGCGGTCCGCACCGCCGGTGACGCCAACGGCGGCCGGGTCCTCTAGTTGCCGCAGGCCCTGTTCGGGTCGAGCGTCGCCAGCGACGGCTTCGATCCGCCACTTGAGTAGGCAAGCTTGCCGGCTGTGCCGACCAGCCCTGCGATACCCGTCCCGACACGGGTCGATGCATAGCCCGCCCGGTTCCGGGTATCGGTATCGTCGGGTTTGAAGACCAGGGCGGCGGTGAAGGCGTCGTACGCCTTGCGGAAGTCCGACTTGTCCTTCTTGTCGCGAATGAAGTCGCCCCGCTCGAGATAGGCCATTCCCCGGCTGCACTGGGTGGCGAAGTCCGGCCGGCGCAGCACCAGCTCTTCGAACGTCGCCACCGCATCGTCGAACTGACCGAGCGCCAGCTCCGTCCGCCCGCGGGCGTAGAGCAGGTCGATCGAGAACGGATCAATCTGGATCGCACGCTGGAAATCAGTGCGCGCCTGCTGGAACTGGCGCGTCTGGAAGTAGGCCCTGCCCCGGGCCTCGAGCGCCTGACCGTTTGACGGATCAAGCGAGACCGCCGCGTCATAGATTGGGATCGCCTCGGTCAGGCGGGTCATCAGCTCAAGTGTCTGTCCTTTGGCGACATAGGCTTTGGCGAGCTTCGAATCGAGGGTGATCGCGTTTTCGAACTGGGTCAGCGCCGGCGAAAGCACGCCGTTCTTCTTGTAGAGCAGCCCGAGATGATAGCGGGCCTCGGCGAAGTTGCGCAGCTCCAGCGCCCGGATGATGTCGCGCTGGGCGCCCGCATCATCGTTCTGCAGCATCAGCGCGTAGCCCCTGCCGTCCAGCGCCTCGGGATTGGCCGGGTCAGTGGACAGGGCGCGATTGAACGCGGCTTGCGCGCCCGGCGCATCGCCCTTGGCGAGCAGCGCGCGACCGGCCTCGATGTCCTTCGAGGCCGCCGTGACGGGTGGCGTCCTCACAGGCGCCGGCGCCGGCGACGTGGCGCCCTTCCCGGGCTTGGCAGGCCCGCCCCGCGAGGGCGCGGGTGGTGGACTGGCCGCAGGCGGAGGGGGCGGCGGCGACACCGGCGTCATCGGCGGCGGCGGCGCCAGAACCAGGGCCCTTGCGGGTGGCGGCGGCGGCGGTGGCGGCGAGACCGCCGGGGCTGGCGGCGGCGCGGGCGGTGGTGACGCGGTTGTCGTCGGCGCGGGTCTGGGCGCGCTCGCCGGCGGCGGCTCCGCCCAACGGGTCCCGGACGGACGGGCAGCCAGCGGCGGCGAGGCCGGGGTCACGGTCGGTTCAGGCTTTTTCGCCGGCGGGGGCGGGGGCGGAGGCGGAGGCGGCGACACTGGAACCGGCTTCGGCGCGGCGACGACCGGCGGGGGTGGGGGCGAGACCGCAATCGGAGGCGGGGGCGGGGGCGGAGGTGACACGACCACAGGCTTCGGCGCCGGAGGCGGCGGCGGCGGCGGCGAGACAGCGACCGGAGGCGGCGACAGGACCACCACGGGCGGCGGCGCGGGCTTCGCGGTCGGCAAAGTGACGACGGGAGGGGGCGGTGGCGGCGACACCACCTGGACAGGGGGCCTGACCGGAGGCGGCGGTTCCGCCCACCGGCTGCTGGTCACCGGCGCGGATGGCGGCGGCGGCGGACTGATCGGCGCGGTGCGGATCGGTGGCGGACTGGGCGGCGGGCTGGGAGGCGGGCTGGGTGGAGGGCTGGGTGGAGGGCTGGGTGGCGCGATCCGCACGGGCGGCGGCGGCGGCGGCGACGCTTGGGCGAACACCTGGCGGGTGGCCGGAACAGCGCTCGCGACGCCGCCCTGCCGATACCCGGGCGGGGTGGGCAGCTGGGTCGACGGCGCACCGCCGCAGACCTGGATCCGGGGCGCCGCGTAGCTGTGCCAGGCGATCAGCACCCGCGACCTCTCCGACGCGATTTTGGTGAGCTCGGTCCAGAGCGCGTTTTCTTCCGTGATCTGACGATTGAAATCGTAGCCGTGGGCCTGATAGTTCCGGTCCCAGGTGTTGATCAGCTCAAGATACTGGTTCACGCGCTGGACGTAGTCGCCGATCTTGACGATCTCTCCGTCCACGACCTGCGTCAGGTAAAGGTCCCGCTGTTCGGTGGTGTCGTAGCAGCTGCGCGCTCGCCCTTCGATCGAGAGGTCGAAGTTGAACGCCGGCGGCCGGGCCGAGTCGAAGGGCGGAGCCAGCAACTGCGGCGGCAGCGTCTTCACAAAGTCGGCGATGTCCGGGTTCGCAGGGGCCGCCTTGCGGGCCAGGGCGACATACTTCCAGGCTTGAGCCTCGTTCGCCCGGTCCAGCGCGAACCGGCCCCGACCGACTGCTATATAGGCTGCCGCCATCCCATCCGGATCGATCGCTGGATCGCGCTGGCTGACGGTCCTCTCGCCAAAGCGCACGGCATCGGCCCAGTTGCCTTGCGCCACGCCAAGCAGGGCCAGTTGCAGTGAGGCCTCGTAGTTGAGGGTCGACGGAAACTCCGCCTGCGCCAGGTTGAGCTGCGCATCGGCTTCCGCATAACGACCCAGGAGTCGATAGGCCTCGCCCAGCCGGATGCGCGCCCGGGCGCGCTTCTCGATCGGGCTGTCCTTGGTGTCCTGGGTCAAATACCCGTCGAGGGCCTTCTGAAGCAGCGGCAGGGCGTCCTGCACGCGCCCAAGGCGAAGATAGGCCGTGCCCTGATAGAGAATTGTCTTCGCCGTGGTGATGGGCAACAGGGAAGAGACCGTGTTGAACTCGTCGACCGCCACGTCGTAACGGCCTTCGACATAGGCGATCTGCGCATAGGCCAGGTGAATGCGCCGTTCGGTCGCCTTGCCGATCGCCGCTCGATCAAACCGGTCCCGGAACCCTCTCAGTCTCCGTCGGGCGGACGCCTCGTCCCCGGTTTCGGCCAGATCGACGATCTCGGCCAACTCATCGAACAGAGCGTCGACAGCGTCACCGCTCGGCGCCGGTGCGACCGCCGCCGGCGGCGGGGCCTCAGGGACGTTGGTGACCGGTGACGGAACATAAACCGGCTTCGGCGCCGGTGGCGGTGACGGCGGAGCGGGCGGCGGAGACGGCGGCGGGCTGGCGGGCGCAGCGCCGAACACCGGCGCGGGAACGGCGGCAGACGTCTTGCCGAAGGGGGAATTCATCGCCCGCAGCGGCGTCAGCGATGGTGTCGCGACAACGGCGTTGGCCCCAAACTGCTCGCGGATATCCTCGAAGATTTCGGCGAGCGGCCGACCATCGCGCATCAGCGGGCCGAGGCGCTCGGTCAGATCGCCGGGCGGCAGCGTTGGCCCGGCCGAGACCATGTAAACGTCGCGACCGCGGGCCAACGGGTCACCGGCGCAGACGCCGCCCAGGCCAGGGGGCAGTCGCGCGGGCTGGCAGGCGTCGAGCACCACCACGACCAGGGCGCCCTTGTCACGCAGGTGCTCGACGGTGGTGGTCAGATCGATGGCGACATTGGCGAGGTCGGCCTGCGACTGAGGGGCCGCGCCGGCCGGCAGCACGTAGTCCCGACCGTTCGCGCGCACGCTGTAGCCTGCGTAATAGATGACCACCAGCGTGGTGGCGTCGACCTTGCCTTCGAGAACGCCACTCGCGCGATCGACGTCGCGCTGCCCGCCATTCGCAGCGGGAACAACGTCAAATCCCAGACCCGCGAGGCGTTGCGACATCGCCTTTCCACCGGCGGCGGCGCTCGGGCCGGCGGCCTCGTTGGTGAAGACCAGCGCCACGCGGCGAATGTCAGCCGTCTGGCTGCTCGCCGACGTCGGCGCGGCGACGCCCAGCGCAAGCACAAGACCGACTGCGGTCATTGTCCTGGCAACGCGCCCAAGCGACTGTGGCTTCATCCCCGACCCCCAGAATGACCGCGACGACGGTCGTTTCCCCGCCCTGCCGTCGGGTCGAACATTGGCGCAGTGCAGAACAGCGTCAAGCTTGCGAACGCCGCACCGTGTCGATCTCGTCCTTGAAGGTCAGGAAGGAGGCCAGCACGGCGCCCTCCAGCACCTTCGCCGCGCCGCCGACCATCGCACCCTGGACGTCCAGATAGTCCTTGGGATCGACCGCAACGCCGTCCTTGTGGACCTCGTAGTGGAGGTGCGGGCCGGTTGAAAATCCCACGTTGCCGGACAGCGCCACCAGCTGGCCCTGCGTGACGCTGGTCCCGACGGCGATATCCTTCGGAAAACCGCTGAGGTGCCCGTACCAGGTTTCCAGGCCACCCTCGTGACGCAGCTTCAGCAGAACGCCGAAGCCCGTGGCCGGGCCGGCATAGTCCACCACGCCGTCGGCGGCGGCGAAGATGTGCGTGCCGATCCCGCAGCCGAAGTCGACACCCTTGTGCATTCGCTCGTCGTGAAACACCGGATGGATCCGCTTGCCGAATAGCGAGGTGATCCGCGCGCCGTCGAGTGGCGTGCGCATAAACGCCTGCTTGGTGTTGCGCCCGCGATCGTCGAACCAGCCCTCCTCACCGCCCGCCGGCGTGAACCTGTAGAGGTAGCGGTCCTTGCCGCCGGCGCTGAGAAACGCGAACAGCAGTCTGGGTTTGCCGACCAGGTTGTCGCTGGCGTCCCGTTGCTCCTGATGCACGACCTCAAACTGGTCG
>JBKJII010000491.1:0-1118 GCA_046598505.1 Caulobacter sp.
TGTAGACCTTCAGCGCCCCTTCCTTGCGCCCCTGGGCTTCGAACAGACGGGCCTGAACCAGCCGGATGGCCAGTTGCTCCTCCGCCGGCAAGGCTTCCGCCAGCGCTTCATGGATCCGCGCATCGGCGCTGGTCAGATCGCCCAGTTCCAGAGCCGCCTCAGCATCGGCGCAGAGGAAGCGGGCCTTCCAGATCGGCGAGAACTGGCTGACCGCCATGGCGCCGGACGCGAACCGTGTCCGGGCGTCGGCCCACTGCCCGGCCTTGGCGGCGAGGTAGCCGCGCCAGACGGCGGCGGACGGGTCATCGCCGAGGATCGGGGTGGCGAAGTCGGTTTCGGCTTCCTTGTCCCGGCCGACCATGGTGCGGGCGATCCCGCGCAGACCCCGGAACTCCGGATTGCCCTGGATCGACTCCTGCTCGCGCGCCGCGTTGTTCAGGACGCCGATAGCTTCGTAGCCCAGCTCGGCGCCGACGAGAAAGCGGGCAAGGGCCAGCCGGGCCTCGACCGGGGCGGCCTGGCCCTGCGTCGCCTGTTTGGCGGACTCGACGGCCGCCGCATCTGTCAGCGCCGCATAGCGGGCCATGAAGCCGCCGGGACCGGTGTGCGCCCAGGTTTCGCCGATCAGGGCCGGCATGCTGGCGGCCTGTGGCGCGCCGGCGGCGAGATCGACCTTGCGGGTCGAGGCGGAAACCGAGGAAAGCGCCAGGCCCGTCGGGCGGCCGATCCGCACCAGATCGCCTTCGGCCGCGACTTTCAGGTCGGTGGCGTAGGGTTCGATGGCCAGACCCTGCAGGGTCGGCAGCATGGCCATCTCGACATAGTCCCGGCGCGAGGCGAGGCCCTTTGACGGGGCCAGCGCCGTGACCACGGCGATGCGGTCGCCGACCGCGGGATCGTCAAGCCAGACGGCGGCCGTCGCACCGGCCAGGACGGCGGTCAGGCCGGCTTCGGCCGACTCGTCGTCGCGTTCGACGGTGACCGCGCTGGACTGCACCTTGGGACCGGCCCCGAGCGCCAGCGTCCAGCTGGACCCTTCGCCGACGATCGAAATCGGCGTGGTGCGCGGCGTAACAATGCGAATGGCCGAATAGTCGCGGCCGCGGACCGCCTGGACA
>JBKJII010000072.1:0-16451 GCA_046598505.1 Caulobacter sp.
CCGGAAGGCGAGACCCTGACCGTCGAGGTCGAGGCCACCCTGCACCACCGCGACGCCCCCGACGCCTGGTCCGCCTTCATGAAGCCGGGCAAGCGGATCAAGCCGGGCGACCGCATCCGCTTTGGCGCAATGGGCGACGCCGCCTGCGACCTCGGCCGTCTCGACGCTACCGTCGTCGACAAGCACGAGGACGGCCTGATCACCCTGAAGTTCGACCTGACCGGCCACGCGCTGGACGACGCCATTCGCGACGTCGGGGTCATGCCTCTGCCGCCCTACATCGCCGCCAAGCGGCCCGAGGACGACCGCGACCGTTCGGACTACCAGACCGTCTTCGCCGCGCACGACGGCTCCGTCGCCGCCCCCACGGCGGGCCTTCATTTCACCCCCGCCCTGCTCGACGCCATCCGCGCGAAGGGCGTCGCCACCCACGCCGTGACCCTGCACGTCGGCGCCGGCACCTTCTTGCCGGTCAAGGCTGACGACACGGCCGACCACAGGATGCACTCGGAGTGGGGTGAGGTGTCCTCCGGGACCGCCGACGCCCTCAACGCCGTCCATGCTGCTGGCCGCCGCATCGTCTGCGTCGGCACCACCTCGCTGCGTCTGCTCGAATCCGCGACGACGCCGGAGGGCGTGATCCGGCCCTTCCACGGCGACACGGCCATCTTCATCACCCCCGGCTACCGCTTTCGCGCCGCCGACGTGCTGATGACCAACTTCCACCTGCCGAAGTCGACCCTGTTCATGCTGGTCAGCGCTTTCAGCGGTCAGGCGCTGATGCGCGAGGCCTATGAGCATGCCGTCGGCGCCGGCTACCGCTTCTATTCCTACGGGGACGGCAGCCTGCTATTCCGCGCCTGACTGAATTCACTCTCACTGTCATCCCGGCCGCAGTGTAGCGGAGAGCCGGGACCCAGATTCGGCTGAGATTCGATCTGGGTCCCGGATCGGCCAAACGGCCGCCCTGGATGACAAGGTTGTTGCTGGAAGAAAATTGGCGACCTTCCCTTTTGAACTGACCGCCACTGACGGCGAAGCCCGGACGGGCGTCCTGAAGACCCCGCGTGGCGATATCCGCACGCCGGCCTTCATGCCGGTCGGCACGGCCGGGACGGTCAAGGCGCTGACCGTCGACCAGGTCGCCCAGACCGGCGCCGACATCATCCTGGGCAACACCTACCACCTGATGCTGCGGCCGACGGCCGAACGCGTCCGGCGGCTGGGCGGGCTCCACCGCTTCATGCGCTGGGACGGGCCGATCCTCACCGACAGCGGCGGCTTCCAGGTCATGAGCCTGAGCGGCATCAGCAAGGTGACCGAAGAGGCCGTGACATTCGCCAGCCATATCGATGGCAGCAGGCATGTGCTGACGCCGGAACGGTCGATGGAAATCCAGGCCGACCTGCTGGGCAGCGACATCGTCATGCAGCTGGACGAATGCGTCGCCTGGCCGGCCGAGGAGGCCCGCGCCCGACAGGGTATGGAGCTGTCGGCCCGCTGGGGTGCGCGGTCGAAGGCGGCTTTCGGGACGCGCGACCGCCAGGCCCTGTTCGGCATCCAGCAGGGCTCGACCTTCGAGAATCTGCGCCGCGAGTCCTCCGAGCGCCTGATCGAGACCGGTTTCGACGGTTACGCGCTCGGTGGCCTGGCGGTCGGGGAGGGGCATGAGGCGATGTGCGAGGTGCTCGACTATGCGCCCACCCTGCTGCCCGCCGACCGGCCGCGCTATCTGATGGGCGTGGGAAAGCCGATCGACCTTGTCGAGGCCGTGGCGCGCGGGGTGGACATGTTCGACTGCGTGCTGCCGACGCGCTCGGGCCGTCACGGCCAAGCCTGGACCTGGGCCGGCGCGCTGAACATGAAGAACGCCCGATTCGCCGAGGACGACACGCCGCTCGACGAGACCAGCGCCTGTCCGGCCAGCAGCGGCTATTCGAAAGCCTACCTGCACCACCTGGTGAAGTCGGACGAGATCCTCGGCCAGGTGCTGCTGTCCTGGCACAACATCGCCTTCTTCCAGGCCCTGACCGCCGCCATGCGCGCGGCCATCACCGAGGGCCGGTTCGAAGCGTTTCGCCGGGACTTCAAGGCCGGACTGGTAAAGCCGGTCACCTAGTGAATCGGATAGCGCGGCCCCGGCTTGCGGGCCGGCTCACGCGGGATTTCCGAGCGGACATGGGTTGGCGTTGCGGGCGGATTGCAGCCCCGGGCCTCGCCCAGCCCCTTCAGATAGCCGCGCCGGATGCCGCCGGCGGTGATCGCCGCCCGCACCAGCTTGTCATGCTGCTCGGCGCCGCTGAGTCGCCGAACCCAGCCGCGCAATGGAATCAGGTCCTGCGCCGCCGAGGCCATCAGGCCCAGGGCCGTGTCGCCGGCGACGTCCTTGCCCTTGGCGATCAGCGCCCGGTCATCGGGCGACGAGGGCTCATCGATGTCGGCGCCCAACGCCTCGTTCAGCGGCCGCAGCAAGGCGATCAGCTCGCTGCAGGTGGCCGGCTTGGGCCGCTGATAGGGATCTTCCAGCGCTTCAAGCAGGACAGGCGGGATCTTCGACCGCAACAGGTTCAGGTCACGCATGGGCGAACTGACGGCGCCGGAGACGCTGCCGCGGTTGATCTGGTCCGTCGTCTGGACCTGCGGCGGCGTCGGATCCGGCGACTGCTGGCCGCTGGCCGCCTGTGACGCCCCGAGACAGAGCAACAGGGTCAGGGAGGAGAGAGCGATCTTGCGCATGGCCGGATGCTAAGCACGACGACCGCCTTCCGCCAAGCGTTCGGCGCTTGCGGCGCAGAGGACCCGCCCCTATGGTCCGCGCCGCTTCAGGGGGCTCCAACGCCGCCGCGCAAGCGGGCCGGTAGCTCAGTGGTAGAGCATTCGACTTTTAATCGAATGGTCGTGGGTTCGACCCCCACCCGGCCTACCAATTTCTCCCACTCTCACAAGGGTTCCGGGGGGAGAGCGGCATCGAGCCGTTAGACTCAGCGGCCGACTTTGGCGTCAGACTCCCTGAAATTGCCGGGCGGGTCTGGTCTCCAACAGTCCGCGGTTTGACCTTCGACAATTGGCGGCGTTCCGGAAGGCGGTAGGGAAGGGACGAAGGGGCACGGCAGCAATGCCGTCGGCCCGATGGCGACCCCGGCGATCTCGCCGGACACGGAGGCGGCATGGGCGGCATTGACCCAGCGCGGACATTTCATCCGCTCAACATCGCGGTTCTGACCGTGTCGGACACCCGCAACGCGACGACCGATACGTCCGGGGGCCTGCTGGTCGACCGGCTGACGGCCGCCGGTCATGTGCTCGCGGCGCGGGCGATTGTGACAGATGACATCGAGCCCATCCGGGCGACTCTGTCGGCGTGGATCGCTGATCCCGCCGTGGATGTGGTGCTGAGCACAGGCGGCACGGGCTTCTCGCCGCGCGACGTTACCCCCGAAGCGGTAAAGCCCCTGTTCCGACGGGAGATGGACGGGTTCTCCGTCGTCTTCCATCAGGCCAGTCAACAGACTGTCGGCGTCGCTACGCTTCAATCAAGAGCCTTCGCGGGGCAGGCAGAGGACACTTTCATCTTCTGTCTTCCCGGATCGACCGGGGCCTGTCGGGACGCCTGGGACCTGGTGTTGTCGATGGAACTCGACAGCCGTTTCAAGCCCTGTTCGCTGGTCGGCCAGATCCCACGCTTCCGGGACATTTGTCCTTGATCAGTTTCGACGAAGCTGTGGAGTTGGTCGTTGCAATCGCCCGGCCTTTCGGCGTCGAAGCCGTCGCCCTGGAAGCTGCGGGAGGCCGGATCCTGGCGGCGCCTGTCACCGCAAGCTGCGCGTCGCCGGCGACCGTCCTGTCCGCCATGGACGGATACGCCGTCCGCGAGTGCGATCTGACCCGTCTCCCCGCTCGGCTGCCGGTTTTGGGTGAGTCGTTCGCGGGTCGGCGGTTCGCCGGCCCCCTGCCGCCCGGCGCCTGCATCCGGATCTTCACCGGCGCGCCGCTGCCGGTCGGCGCGGACCGGGTGATCATTCAGGAAGACGTGCGGCGCGAAGGGCGTGAGGTGGTGTTCGAGCAACCGTTGACAGTGCGGCGCCACCTGCGAAAGCCAGGGTCTGATTTCAGGGCGGGCGATGTCCTGGTTCCAGCGGGGCGTCTGCTCAACGCCCAGCGGCTGGTTGCATCAGCCGCCGCCGATCTTGCCAGCCTTGAGGTTTTTCGCCGACCGCGCCTCGCCCTCCTGGCCACAGGCGATGAGCTGGCGACGCCGGGGGAGGCGGGCGCCCGGCCGGACCTCATTCCCGAAAGCGTCTCGTTCGGCGTGGCCGGTCTCGCGCAGGCCTGGGGCGCCTCCGTCATCTCCCGCCGGCGATGCGGCGACCATTTGCCGGACCTGCAAGCCGCGGCCCGCGCTGCCGTCGGCGAGGCCGACGTTGTGGTCGTCACCGGCGGCGCGTCAGTGGGGGAGAAAGACTTCGCCCGGGAGATGTTCGCACCGCTCGGGCTGACACTCGTCTTCAGCAAGGTGGCGATCAAGCCGGGCAAGCCGGTCTGGATTGGCCGTGCTGGCGGCGCGATTGTCGTCGGCCTGCCTGGCAATCCGACCTCCGCGCTGGTCACGGCGCGTCTGTTCCTGGCGCCGCTTCTGGCAGGACTGGCCGGACGATATCCCCGGGAGGCGTTGGCGTGGCTGAAGATGCCACTTCGCCGGCCGCTTGAGGCTTGCGTAGATCGGGAAACCTTCGTGCGTGGTGTTCTGCAGCTGGGCGGCGTCGACGTCACGGACGATCAGGACTCTTCGGCCCAGCGTGCCCTGGCCGCATCAGACATTCTGATCCGACGTCGCCCGGGCGATCCTGCCGCAGCCGCTGGCGATCTTGTGAGCTGCCTCGACTTCTGACGGATCAGGCGAACTGCGGGAACAGGATGTCGTTTTCCAGCCGCATGTGCTCGTGAAGATCGCTGCTGAAGGTCTGACACGCACGATAGAGGCGTCGCCAGGTCGAACATGCGTCGGCCGGCGTGGTGAAGTCCGTCGTCAGCACGGCCAGGCGCAGCAGCTGTTCCTCCACATCGCCGTGTTCTTCAAGCATCCGACGGATGGGGTGGCCGATCATGGAGCTGCCTCCTGCGAGCATCAGTGGAAACAGCACGGCTTCTTCCCGGTGCTGGTGAGACATCAAGTGGTCGGCGATCACCGCCAGATGGTCCCCAAGGCCCTGCGGTCGCCACGGATGGTCCTGATGAACCGCCTCGACCCGCCGGGCCATCGCGATCAGGTCCGGCAGTTCGGCCAGGTGGACCTCATGATACCGGCGAACGATGTGATCGATCAGGGCGGCCGGTCCTGCGTCGGACCAGGCTTCATCGACGATCCTCTCCGGGTCGGCCATGGCAAGGATTATCATCTGGCTGTCTCCTTGCGCTCACCTTAGGGCGGTTCGGAAACGGGCGCCTTGAGCGGGGCGGTGACGCCGCTTGACCTTCGGCAAGCGGAGGCCTGCCGAACTTTTCAGGGTGCGACAGGCAGAGCGCCCTATGCCGCGCCGCAGGGACTCGGGGAACCTCATTGCCTGTTTCATGAGGTCCAACATGGCGTTCGACACAGCCCTGGCCGGCGAAATCTGGTCCAGCAAATACCGGTTCAACCATCCCGACGGCGGCGGGGACGACGCCATTGAGGACACATGGCGTCGCGTCGCCCGGGCGGTCGCCCAGGCCGAGGACCCCGAACGGCGGGCTCCGGTTGAGGCCGACTTCCTCGAAGCTCTGCGCGATCATCGCTTTCTGCCTGCGGGCCGGATCATCGCCGGCGCTGGTACGGCAAGGACGGTGACGCTGTTCAATTGCTTCGTCATGGGCGTGATCCCCGACGATCTCGGGGGGATCTTCAACCATGTGCGGGAAGCGGCCCTGACCCTGCAGCAGGGCGGCGGCGTGGGCATGGATTTCTCGTCCATCCGGCCGGCGGGCGCATTTGTCTCGGGTGTCGCCGCCGATGCGTCGGGGCCCGTCAGCTTCATGGATGTCTGGGACAGTATGTGCCGCACGATCATGTCTGCCGGCCAGCGGCGTGGTGCGATGATGGGCTGCCTGCGGATCGATCACCCTGACATCGAAGCTTTCATCGACGCCAAGCGGGACGGCGCCCGGCTCCGCAATTTCAATCTGTCGGTTCTGGTCAGCGACGCCTTCATGGACGCACTGGCGCAGGGCAGGGATTGGTCGTTGAGTTTTGGCGGCCGGGTCTACCGGGTGCTGCCGGCCGCAGATCTGTGGGCCAGTTTGATGCGGGCGACCTATGACTGCGCCGAGCCCGGCGTGATCTTCATCGACAGGGTCAATGCGGCGAACAATCTATCGCACTGTGAGGAGATCCTCGCCAGCAACCCCTGCGGCGAACAGATGCTTCCGCCCTACGGCGCCTGTCTCCTCGGGTCGATCAATCTCGCCCGGCTTGTCGACCGGCCGTTCGAGGCTGAGGCCGACATAGACGAGGAAGAACTGGGTCAGATCACGCGAACGGCGGTGCGGTTGCTGGACAATGTCATCGATATCTCGCGATTTCCCCTCGAGGCGCAGGAGACTGAAGCCAAATGGAAGCGGCGTCTTGGGCTGGGCGTGACGGGGCTGGCAAACGCCCTGGCCTTCTGCGGTGAATGCTACGGCGACGAGGCGGCGGCGGCCCGCACCCGGCGGTGGCTGGGCGTCATCAAGCGCGAGGCCTACCGCGCGTCAGCCCGGCTGGCGGCCGAGAAGGGCGTCTTCCCGCTCTACCAGTCCAGCATGCTCGGCCGCCCGAACCTCCTGTCGCTGGACGAGGATACCCGCGATCTGATCCGCAGGCACGGGTTGCGTAACGGCTGCCTGACGTCGATCGCGCCGACGGGCACGACTTCAATTCTGGCCGGCAACGTGTCGTCCGGGGTCGAGCCGGTGTTCGCCTATGCCTACAGCCGAAAGGTTCGCCAGCCGGACGGCACGAACCGGGAGGAACCCGTCGAGGACTTCGCACTGGTGACGTGGAAGCGGCTTCGCGGTGGAGCCACGCCGCCGGAGGCGCTGTTCGTCAGCGCCCAGACGCTGACGCCTATGGAACACCTGCGCATGCAGGCGGCCGCCCAGACGATGGTCGACAGTTCGATCTCCAAGACGGTCAACTGCCCTGAAGACATCGGCTTCGACACCTTCGCCGACATCTACGTCGAGGGATACCGGCTGGGGTGCAAAGGCTTGACGACGTATCGGCCGAACGCCGTCACCGGGTCGGTCCTTAGCGTAGCGCCGGCCGCGGCGCCCGTCATTGAGCCGCGCGACGAACTGCGGCTTGCGACCCGCCCCCAGGCGCTGGATGGCATGACCTACAAGATAAAATGGCCGGAGAGCGACCACGCCGTCTATGTCACCCTCAACGACATCGCCGACGCTGAGGGACGGCGGCCGTTCGAGATTTTCGTCAACTCGCGCAACATGGATCACTACGCCTGGACCGTCGGCCTGACTCGAATGATCTCGGCGGTCTTTCGGCGCGGTGGCGACGTTTCGTTCGTGGCCGAGGAACTGAAGGCGGTCTTCGATCCGCGCGGTGGGGCATGGCTGGAGGGGCGCTACGTGCCGTCGTTGCTGGCGGCGATCGGCGGAGTGATTGAACGGCACATGACGGACAGCGATTTCGCTCCGACGGGCCGGGAAGCAGAAGCGTCCCCGCCGCCTGCAGCCCGGTTGGCATGCTGCCCTCGGTGTGGTGCGGCGGCGCTGGTCCGCAAGGAGGGCTGCAACACCTGCCTCGACTGCGGACACTCAAAGTGCGGCTAGGTCGCGCTGCTTGATATTCGGCAAGCGGAGGTCAGCCGGCGCTCAAGGCGATCATGATGGGAACCAGCTATGGCCAGAGCCGCCACCGTGCTCCGAAAGTCCCGCCATGCCGTCCGCCGCCACCCGCCGCTCCTACACCGGGCCTGCAATCTTCAGCTTCGGCTTTCGACCGTTCTTCCTCGGGGCCGCTGTCTGGTCGGTCCTCGCTGTGCCGCTATGGCTCCTGGTCCACCTCGGAGGCGGAGCAGGCGCGTTGTCGATCGACCGGGACTGGCACGTCCATGAGATGTTGTTCGGCTATGTCGCCGGGGTGATTGCGGGGTTCCTTCTGACGGCCATCCCCAACTGGACCGGGCGGCTGCCGGTGGCCGGTCGACCGCTGGCCGGACTGTTCGCCCTGTGGGTCGCGGGCAGGCTGGCGATGCTGGTCGCCGCCGGTCATCCGATCGCCGCCGGGATCGACGCGACTTTTCTCGTGACCTTCGCCGGCGTCGTCTGGCGTGAGATCCTGACCGGACGGAACTGGCGCAATCTGCCCGTGGCGGTGATGGTCACGCTGCTGGCTCTGGCAAACGTCGCGTTTCAGGCCCGGTTGGCCTTGCCGGTCCTCGGGCCATTGGCCGAGCGGGCAGCCATCGGCATGATCGCGCTCCTGATTGCCTTTATCGGCGGTCGGGTCGTTCCGAGCTTCACGCGAAACTGGATGATGCAGCAGAGACTGTCTCCCTTGCCCGCGTCCGAAGGCCTGCTCGATCGGGTCAGCATCGCAGCGGTGGCGGGCTCCGTGAGCCTATGGGTCGCTCTGGGGGACCGGCCGATGACCGGCGCCTTCCTCTGCCTGGGCGGCCTGGCAATATTTGCGCGCCTGTCCAGGTGGCGGACAGGCCGCACCCTGGGCGACCCGCTCGTCTGGAGTCTGCATGCGGGCTATGCATGGCTGGGTTTGGGTCTGCTGATGCTGGGCGCGCACGGACTCTACCCCAACTTCGTGCCTCGAACGGCGGGCTTCCATGGGCTGATGGTCGGCGCAGCCGGCGCCATGACCCTGTCTATGATGACGCGCGCCACGCTGGGCCACACGGGCCGGGAGCGACATGCTGACGGCTGGACCCTGGTGTCCTATCTCGCAGTGAGCGCGGGCGCGGTCATGAGGGTCACGGCGGCCTTCGCCGGCCCCGGTCAGGGTGCGCTGCTGGCTTCCGCGACTGCGGCCTGGGTGATCGCCTTTGGCGCGTTCGTCTTCCGCTACGGACCTATGCTGGTCCGTCCGCGCCTGTCGAGCTGAGGGCGGGCATGCGTCTTCTGACTTTTGAGCGGGATCAAGTCGCCGCGTCTGACAGGGCCTATGACCGGCCCGTCGTTCTGGAGGCACAGCCCATGACCCGCCTTGTCGACGGCTTCGGCCGTCGCTTCCGGTACCTGCGACTCTCCGTGACCGAGGTCTGCAACTTCCGCTGCACTTACTGCCTTCCCAACGGCTTCCAGAAAACCGAGCCCCTGTCGCTGATGACGGATCGGCAATCTGGCCGGCGCCTTCGCGACGCTCGGCGTCGGCAAGGTGCGACTGACGGGCGGGGAGCCGTCGGCGCGCCGGGACATTGGCGAGATCATTCGCCGTGTCGCCGCGATTCCGGGCGTCGACAAGGTGGCTATGACGACCAACGGCTGGAACCTTGCGCGCCAAATCGACGACTGGAGCGCAGGTGGTCTCACGAACATCAATGTCAGCATCGACTCTCTGGATCCGGACCTGTTCCACCGGATCACTGGCCACGACCGGCTGAGGTCCATTCTGACCGGTCTCGACAGGGCGCTCGCCCTCGGCGTTCGCGCCGTAAAGGTCAATGCGGTCCTGTTGCGGGATGCGGCTGGCCCCGGGGTGTTCGAGCGGTTCGCCGAGCTTGTTCGCGAGCGTCCGGTGGCTGTCCGCTTCATCGAACTGATGCGGACCGGCGACAATGCTGACTTTTTCGAGCAGCAGCACATCGGCGGCGCGGTCTTGGCGACCTGGCTGGAGGCGAACGGGTGGACGGCCACGGCGCGCGCCCATGACGACGGGCCTGCGCGGGAATACGGGCATCCGGACTTCCTCGGCAAGATCGGCCTGATCGCACCCTATGGCGCCGGGTTTTGCGATGACTGCAACAGGTTGAGGGTCACCGCCAGGGGCAAGCTGCGGCTATGCCTCTTCGGAGAGGGCGGGATTGATCTGCGCGATCTTCTCGTCGACGACGACCAGCAGGCGCTCCTCGAGCGGATCGTGTCGGCGCTCCCGGGCAAGGCGACCGGACATCGTCTGGCCGACCGGGTGAGCGGGGACACGCGTAACCTGGCCCAGTTTGGCGGTTGATTAGTTCCAGAGAGCAGACTGGCCGGCGGCGCTTGCCTGGCATTCCCGTTCCGCCATGCCCGTCTGGGCCACCGATGGCTGGAGATGGCTGTCGATCAACCGGTCCGGCTTGGCGAGCCGTTCGAGCTGCGTGGGGCGAAGGATGGACACTTCTGGCCCGTTCACCAGAATGCCGTAGTCCGCCAGGTTGGCGAAGGCGCGCGACAGGTTTTCCGGCGTCATGCCCAGCAGGGAAGCCAGGACGCGCTTTTCGTGCGGTAGCACGAGCGTCGGCCCGCCGCCCTGGCTGACACGCTCGGCAACGAGGTAGTTGGCGAGTCTCTCCGACGCGCCGCGAAGTTTCTGGTTCTTCACCGTCCGAACGAGGCCGCGATAGCAGCCGGACAACTCCTGGGCCACGGCCACCGCGAACTGCGCGTCCTCGATCATGGCCCGCCGAACGGCCTCGCCCGAGATCATCAGGATATCCGACCGCTCGATCGTACGGGCGGTCATCAGCGCGTCGGCGTCGAGGACAACCGCGGCAAGGATAAAGGTCGATATCGGCCGCAGGACGGCCAAGGTGGTTTCCTTGTCGTTCCAGGTGCCTTGCAGCTCGACCAGCCCGCCGATGAGCACGTACAGAAAGTCGACCGGGTCGCCCTCCATGAGCAGGGTCGTGCCGGCCGGAAATTTCTGCAGGAACGCGCCGGCGACCAGGCTGTCGAAGGTTCTCGCCTGTGCGCTGGCGAACAGGGGCAGGGCCCGGACCCGTTCGATATCGACGCTGCGCATGGGCATGTCCATCCCCCCAAATTGTAGGTCGAGTTCATCGACTCGGGGCTCTGCTCGCCTTGATGTGGATCAACCGATAATCGCGGCGGGGTTGGCGCTTGATCGGGATCAAGTCGACAGCAAACACCAGGCAATAGGCTCCGATAAACTGATCAATACTGGATGGCAGTGAACAAAAATACTGCACATTTTGTTCAGTAGGCAGGTCGTTTTTGACTCGGATCAATTGTTTCACCTGATCGGCGCAGCAGAAACAGGCCGTCAGTCGGCGATCATCGTCGGCGCGGAAGAACGGTTTCGCAGATGGTCGGGGAAACGCCCAAAGCCGCGGAGGGCGCCGGTTCGGCGCTCTGGATGAGCACCTTCGCCTTCACCGCGTGTTTCGCGGTGTGGACGATCTTTTCGATCATCGGGGTGCAGATAAAGCAGAACCTTGGTCTCAGCGAAGCGCAGTTCGGCCTTCTGGCCGGGACGCCGATCCTTACCGGATCGCTTGTGCGGGTGTTCCTCGGGGTCTGGACTGATCAGTACGGCGGCCGGGTGGTGAACCTGGTGGTCATGCTCTCAGCGGCCCTGGCGACCTATCTGTTGTCGCACGCGCAGACCTACCCCCAGTTCCTGCTCGCGGCCCTCGGCGTCGGCATGGCCGGTGGTTCGTTCGCGGTCGGCATCGCCTACGTCTCCAAATTCTTCCCCAAGGAGAAGCAGGGAACGGCGCTGGGCATCTTCGGCGCAGGCAACGTCGGCGCGGCCGTGACCAAGTTTGCCGCTCCATTCGTGATGATCGCCTACGGCTGGCAGTCGGTGGCGCAGATCTGGGCCGGCGTCCTGGCGGTCATCGCCGTCGCCTTTTTTCTGCTCACCCGTGACGACCCGCAACTGGTCGAGCGGCGCCGCACCGGCGCCAAGCCGGCGACCACGGCGATGCAGTTCACGCCGTTGATGAAGCTGCAGGTCTGGCGCTTCTCGCTCTACTATTTCTTCGTCTTCGGCGCCTTCGTGGCCCTGGCCTTGTGGCTGCCGCACTATCTGGTCGGCGTCTATGGCCTGAACATCAAGGTCGCCGGCATGGTCGCCGCAGCCTATTCGATCCCCGGGTCCCTGTTCCGTGTGTTCGGGGGCTGGCTGTCGGACCGGATCGGCGCACGCCGGGTGATGTACATCACCTTCAGTGTCAGTGCGGTCTGCACCTTCCTGCTGTCCTATCCGCCGACCAGTTACATCGTCGCCGGCGTCCACGGGCCGATCGCCTTCCACATCGCCACAAGCCTCGGGGCCTTCATGGTCCTGCTGTTCTGCCTTGGCTTTGCGATGAGCCTGGGCAAGGCCGCCGTGTTCAAGCACATCCCGGTCTACTACCCCGACACCATCGGTTCGGTCGGCGGTCTCGTCGGCATGGTCGGCGGTCTTGGCGGGTTCGTCCTGCCGATCGCCTTTGGCCTGCTGAACGATCTCACTGGCGTCTGGACCAGCTGCTTCATGCTGCTGTTTGTCCTTGTGGCTTCGGCCCTGACCTGGATGCATTTCGCCATCCGCAGGATGGAGCGGGCCCGCACGCCACAACTTTCCCACCTGCCCGAACTGCCGGAAATGTCCGGCTTTCACCCCAGCCCCTTCTCGGGTCCCGCCGCCGACGCCCCCGCGCCGGTAGCGGCGGCCAGCTGATCTTCAAGGAGAGTCCGATGGCGTCCGCCTCGACCCCAAAACATGTGCTGACCGACTGGCGTCCGGAGGATCCTGCGTTCTGGGCCTCTACCGGCAAGGCGATCGCGACCCGGAACCTGTGGCTCTCGGTGCCCAATTTGCTCCTGGCTTTCTCGGTCTGGATGGTCTGGTCGATGGTCGTGGCCAAGCTGAAGCTGATCGGCTTCGCCTTCACGACCGAGCAGCTGTTCTGGCTGGCCGCGCTGCCGGCGCTGTCCGGTGCTACGCTGCGGATCTTCTACAGCTTTATCGTGCCGGTGTTCGGGGGACGGCTCTGGACGGTGCTTTCGAGCCTCTCCCTGCTGATCCCCGCGATCGGCATCGGGATGGCGGTACAGAACCCCCAGACCCCTTACATCGCCTTCGTCATACTGGCGCTGCTGTGTGGCCTGGGGGGCGGCAACTTCGCCTCCTCGATGTCAAACATCTCGTTCTTCTTTCCCAAGGCGGAAAAGGGCAACGCGTTGGCCATCAACGCCGGCTTCGGCAATCTCGGCGTCAGCGTCATGCAATTCCTGATCCCGGTGGTCATCGCCCTGGGCGCGTTCGCGCCGGTGGTCGGCGCGCCGCAGATCGCGATTGAGAAAGGCGTTGAGAGCCAGATCTGGCTGCAGAACGCCGGCTTCGTCTGGGTTCCCTTCATCCTCGCCGCCGCCGCCGCCGCCTGGATCGGCATGAATGACATCAGTTCGGCCAGGGCCTCCTTCTTGACCCAGGCCGTGGTGTTCCAGCGCAAGCACAACTGGATCATGTGCTATCTCTACGTCGGCACCTTCGGCTCGTTCATCGGCTTCTCGGCGGCCTTCCCGCTGCTGGCCAAGACGCTGTTTCCGGCCGTGATGGTGCTGAAGATCGCCTTCCTCGGCCCGTTGGTCGGCGCCCTGTCGCGGGCCCTGACCGGTTGGGTTTCCGACAAGTGGGGCGGCCAGCACGTCACCCACTGGGTGTTCCTGGCGCTTTCCGTCGGGGTGCTGGGCGTTCTCTACAGTGTCGGCGCCACCGGCGCGGCCCCGTCCTTCCCGGCCTTCTTTTCCAGTTTCCTGTGGCTGTTCTTCTGGACCGGCGTGGGCAACGCCTCGACCTTCCAGATGATCCCCGCGATCGTGCGCAGTGACATGCCCCGGCTGATGCCGACGGCGGACTTGGCAACCCGGCTGAAGGCCTCGGAAATGGAGGCGGCGGCCATCGTCGGCTTCAGCTCCGCCATCGGCGCCTACGGGGGCTTCTTTATCCCCAAGGCCTTCGGCGACTCGCTCAAGGCGACCGGTGGTCCGGCCACCGCGCTGCTGATCTTCCTCGCCTTCTACCTGAGCTGCGTCGCGGTGAACTGGGTGTTCTACGCCCGCCGCCAGTCGCTGCTGAACACTCCCTCGCTGACCCTCGCTCCGGAGCCGGTGGCATGAGCCATACCCTCGACCGCCTCGCGTTCTTCACGCGCAAGACCGAGCTGTTCTCCGACGGCCACGGGGTGATGAACGACGACGACCGCACGTGGGAGGAGGCCTACCGGTCCCGCTGGCGGCACGACAAGATCGTTCGCTCGACCCATGGCGTGAACTGCACCGGCTCCTGCTCGTGGAAGATCTACGTCAAGGGCGGGATCGTCACCTGGGAGACCCAGCAGACCGACTATCCCCGCACCCGGCCGGAGCTGCCGAACCACGAACCGCGCGGCTGCGCCCGCGGCGCCAGCTACAGCTGGTACCTCTACTCGGCCAACCGGGTGAAATATCCGCTGGTGCGGTCTCGCCTGCTGCGGTTGTGGCGCAAGGCGCGCGAGACGCTGGCGCCGGTGGCGGCCTGGGCCTCGATCCAGGACGACCCGGCGGCGCGCAAATCCTACACCAGCATGCGCGGTTCGGGCGGCTTCGTGCGGGCGGACTGGGACGAGGTCACAGAGATCATCGCCGCGGCCAACGCCCACACGGTCAAGCGGTGGGGTCCGGACCGGGTGTTCGGCTTCTCGCCGATCCCGGCCATGTCGATGGTCTCCTACGCCGCCGGCGCCCGCTACCTGCAGCTCCTCGGCGGGGCCTGTGGCTCATTCTACGACTGGTACTGCGACCTGCCGCCGGCCTCCCCCCAGACCTGGGGCGAACAGACCGACGTGGCGGAGAGCGCCGACTGGTACAATTCCAGCTTTATGCTGCTATGGGGCTCAAACGTTCCGCAGACCCGCACGCCGGACGCCCACTTCTACACCGAGGCGCGCTATCGCGGCGCCAAGTCGGTGGTCATCTGCCCGGACTACTCAGAGGCCTCGAAGTTCTCCGACCTGTGGTTGCCGGTGAAGCAGGGGACCGACGCGGCCCTGGCCATGGCCTTCGGCCATGTGATCCTCAAGGAGTATCACCTCGACAAGCAGGTGCCTTACTTCCGGGACTACCTGCGCAAGTACAGCGATCTTCCCATGCTGGTCCGGCTGGCGCCGCAGGAGGATGGGCTGGTGCCCGAGCGTCTTCTGCGCGCCTCGGACTTCGTCGGCGACCTGGAGCAGGCCAATAATCCGGACTGGAAGACTGTGGCTATCGACGAGGCCACCGGCGAGATCGTCGTGCCGAACGGCTCGATCGGCTTCCGCTGGGGCGAGGACGGCCGCTGGAACCTCGAGGAACGCGACGCCGCGGGCCGGGAGACCTCGCTGAAGCTGGGCCTAAAGGACACTCATGACGAGGTGGCCGGCGTCCGCTTCCCCTATTTCGCCAACACCGCCTCCAACGGCTTCGCCTCGACCGACCACCCGGACGTGCTGACCCGCAACGTGCCGGTGCGTCGGGTGATGCTGAAGGATGGCGAGGCGCTGGTCGCCTGCGTCTACGACCTGTTCCTGGCCAACTATGGCGTCGACCAGGGCTTCGGCGGCGACTGCATGCCGACGTCCTATGATGACTTGCAGCCCTATTCGCCGGCCTGGGCCGAAGCCATCACCACGGTGCCGCGCGAGCAGATCATCGCCGTGGCCCGCGGCTTCGCCACCAATGCCGAGAAGACCAACGGCAAGTCGATGGTGATCATCGGCGCGGCGATGAACCACTGGTTCCACATGGACATGAACTACCGCGGCGTCATCAACATGCTGGTGATGTGCGGATGCGTTGGCCAGTCCGGCGGCGGTTGGGCCCACTATGTCGGCCAGGAGAAGCTGAGGCCGCAGACCGGCTGGGCCCCGCTGGCCTTCGCCACCGACTGGATCCGCCCGCCCCGCCAGCAGAACTCCACCTCGTTCTTCTACGCCCACTCCGATCAGTGGCGTTACGAGACCGTCGGCATCGACGAACTGTTGTCGCCTACGGCTCCGGAAGGGCCGTGGAAGGCCTCGATGATTGACTTCAACGTACGGGCGGAACGGATGGGCTGGCTGCCCTCCGCCCCGGCGTTGAAGACCAACTCGCTTGATGTGGCCAAGGCCGCTGAAGCGGCCGGTGTCGATGCCAAGGCCTACACCCTGGACGGACTGAAGGACCGTTCGATCCAACTGTCCTGCATGGACCCGGACAACCCGGCCAACTGGCCGCGGAACATGTTCATCTGGCGCTCGAACCTGCTCGGCTCATCGGGCAAGGGCCACGAGTATTTCCTCAAACACCTGCTCGGCGCCTCGCATGGGGTTCAGGGCAAGGACCTCGGCGAGACCGGTCAGGTGAAGCCTGTCGATGTCATCTGGCATGACGAGGCGCCGGAAGGGAAACTCGACCTGCTGGTGACCCTCGACTTCCGTATGTCGACCACGGCGGTCTACTCAGACATCGTTCTGCCGACGGCGACCTGGTACGAGAAGAACGACCTCAACACCTCCGACATGCACCCCTTCATCCACCCG
>JBKJII010000219.1:0-2046 GCA_046598505.1 Caulobacter sp.
GATGTGGAGCCCGGTGGAACAGACCGCCCTGGCCGACGCCGAGGTCGAGTACCACGATCATGTCAGCCCGACCGTTTGGGTGAAATTCCCGGTGGCCGGCGGCGATGGTGCGATCCCGAATTCGTCTGTGGTCATCTGGACGACCACTCCGTGGACGATCCCGGCCAATCGCGCTGTCTCCTACAATCCTCGGATCACCTACGGCTGCTACGAGGTAAAGGAGATCGAGCAGGGCCTAGAGTTTGAGCCTTGGGCGAAGGCCGGCGACAGGCTCATCGTGGCCGAGGCGCTTTCTGAGCCGGTTCGGCTTGCGGCCAAGATCAGTCGTTGGGAACTGATCTAAATCTTCAATCCCGCAAAGGCCGTTCTCTCGCACCCACTAGCAAAGCTGGACGCCGGGTACGGCTTCTCCGTCCCCATGCTGGCCGGGGACCACGTCACCGACGACGCCGGCACGGGCTTTGTGCACACCGCCCCGGGCCACGGCGCGGACGACTATCTGATCTGGCTCAAGAGCAAGACCCAGCTCGACGCGGCCGGCATCGACACGACCATCCCCGAGACGGTCGGCCCTGACGGCGCCTATTTCGACGACGTGCCCCTGTTCGCCGGCCTCAAGGTGCTGGAGACCGAGGGCAAGAAGGTCGGCAAGTTCGGTCCGGCCAACGGCGCGGTGATGGACAGGCTGATCGAGGCCGGCAACCTGCTGGCCCGCGGCCGGCTGGAGCACAGCTATCCGATGAGCTGGCGCTCCAAGGCGCCGGTGATCTTCCGCAACACGCCGCAGTGGTTCATCCGCATGGACGCGCCGATCGAAGGCGGGGCCACGCTGCGTCAGGTGGCGCTCGCCGCCATCGACGCCACGACCTTCGTGCCGGAGGGCGGCCGCAACCGCATCCGCTCGATGGTCGAGAGCCGTCCGGACTGGCTGATCAGCCGCCAACGCGCCTGGGGCACGCCGCTGGCCATGTTTGTCGACAAGGACAGTGGCGAGCCGCTCGTTGACCCGGCGATCAACGCCCGCATCCTGGAAGCGGTGAAGGCGGAAGGGGCGGACGCCTGGTTCAAACGTCCGGCGACCGACTTCCTCGGAGCCCATGATCCGGCCGCCTACGAAAAGGTCGAGGACATCCTCGACGTCTGGTTCGACAGCGGATCGACCCACGCCTTCGCCCTGGAAGGCCGGGCCAACACCCACTGGCCGGCGGACCTGTATCTGGAGGGCAGCGACCAGCATCGCGGCTGGTTCCAGTCGTCCCTGCTCGAGAGCAGCGGCACCCGTGGCCGGGCGCCCTACGACACGGTCCTCACCCATGGCTTCACCATGGACGAGAACGGCGAGAAGATGAGCAAGTCCAAGGGCAATGTGATCGACCCCGAGGTCATCTTCCGCGAAAGCGGCGCGGAGATCCTGCGTCTGTGGGTCGCGATGGTCGACTACCGCGAGGACCAGCGGATCGGCAAGACGATCCTGGCCACCACCACGGACGCCTACCGCAAGCTGCGCAACACCCTGCGCTACCTGCTGGGCGCCATCGCCGGGCTGGACGACGCCGAGCGCCTGCCGGTCAGCGAGATGCCGCCGCTGGAGCGCTACATCCTGCACCGCCTGTGGCAGCTGGATGGCGAGGTGCGCGCCGCCTACGAGGGCTATCGCTTCAGCGACGTGGTCCGGCCGCTGCTGGAGTTCTGCCAGGGCGACCTGTCGACCTTTTTCTTCGATATCCGCAAGGACGCCCTCTACTGCGACCGCCCCGACAGCCTGCGCCGCCGCGCATGCCGCACGGTGATGGAGGCGGTGTTCGAGCGCCTGACGATCTGGCTCTCGCCGCTGATCCCGTTCACCACGGAGGAAGCCTGGACGACGCGGTATCCGGACCTGGGTTCCAACAGCCTGCGGGTGTTCCCGCAGACGCCGGCCGACTGGCGCAATGACGCAGAGGCGGCGCGTTGGGCCAAGGTCGGGCTGGTCACGGGCGTTGTCACCGGCGCGCTCGAAATCGAACGTCGCGAGAAGCGCATCGGCTCGTCGCTGGAAGCCTCGCC
>JBKJII010000396.1:0-7826 GCA_046598505.1 Caulobacter sp.
CCGCGCTTGTACTGGATCTTCTTGTAGAAGGTGGAGAGGATTTCCTCGCCGTCGAGACCGAGCGCGAACATCAGCGACGTCACCGGAATTTTACGGCGGCGGTCGATGCGCGCATGCACGATGTCCTTGGCGTCGGACTCGATGTCGAGCCAGGAGCCGCGATACGGAATGATGCGGGCGGCGAACAGAAGCTTGCCCGAGGAGTGCGTCTTGCCCTTGTCGTGATCGAAGAACACGCCGGGCGAGCGGTGCATCTGCGAAACGATCACGCGCTCGGTACCGTTGACGATGAACGTGCCGTTGTTCGTCATGAGCGGAATGTCGCCCATGTAGACATCCTGCTCCTTGATGTCCTTCACGGAGCGGGCGCCGGTTTCCTCGTCGGTTTCGAACACGATGAGGCGCAGCTTGACCTTCAGCGGCGCGGCATAGGTCATGTCGCGCTGAACGCATTCCTCGACGTCGTACTTCGGCTCCTCGAACTCGTAGGAGACGTACTCGAGCACCGCGCGCTCGTTGAAGTCCTTGATCGGGAAGACGGACTTGAAGACCGCTTCGATCCCCTCGTCACGACGCTCGCCGCTGCGCACTTCGCGCTGCAGGAACTGTTCGTAGGAGGAGCGCTGAACCTCGATCAGGTTCGGCATCTGCACAGCTTCGGGGATTCGGCCGAAAGACTTCCGGATCCGCTTCTTGCCGGTGAAGGATTGCGCCATGTTTTTCCCTGCGTGCGCGGCGGGACTCCGCGCGTAATGTGTCTTGTCGCGTCCACCCTCGGCTCTTCCGGCATGGCCGGAAGCGGACACAAGACGATGCTCCTGGCGTTACAGGAGCTCCCTTCGCACCGGTCGGAGGGCTATGACCGGGCCATCGGGCTACGCGCGCGAAAAATCGCTTCTCAGTTGAACGGTTTTTCCGCGAGGGAGCGGATATAGGGGAAAGGCAGCCGGAAGGGAAGAGGCGCCGTTAGTCTTTTGTCAGTCCCTCGCGCCGGCCGCTTTCCGAAGCAGGAAGACGGCTAGGGATCCTCGGCTGTCAGGCCTTCGGCGGACTTCCAGAACATCACCGCCTTGCGTACATCACCGCAGCTCGGCGGGCTCACCAGCGCCAGCGCCGCGCCGCCGGCCAGGGTCGGGGTTGCGAAGCCCGCAGCCGAGAAAGGGTTCATGTTCATGAAGTAGGCTATGGCGCCGGCGCCGACATAGGCTCCGACACCGGCCTTGGTCATGGTGATGATGCAGCGGCGGACCGCGTGGCGGGACTCTTCATCGTTCAGCCCGCTTTCGCGGACAAAAGCCGTCAGTTCATCGTAGCCCGACATCCCGGTCCCCCACTTCGTCGAAGGGGATCATGCTGAGAGACCGCTGTGACGTCAAACCTCTGGTGTTCGGGTCAGGACTTTCGCAAGGCCCTGGCCGCCAGGGAGCCGGCGAAGCCGATCAGGCAGACAAAGAAGGCGACCTTCGCCGCCCAGCCGGCGACATCCACGACGAAGCCGAGAATCCCGGCGATGATCATGACAACGAGGAAAACGCCGGCGAGCTTGAGCATGATGGCCTAACGCAGGTTGGCCGGGCGCCGTTCCACCGGGGTTGCGGCGCAGCGGTCGGGCGGCTCAAATGCCGGCCCCTTCCCGCCCGGTTGGAGTCCTTCCGTGATCCGTCGCACGCTTGCCGCCCTGGCCCTGCTCGGCCTCGCTTCCCTTCCCGCGCTGGCGCGGGAGAGCGCGGGACCCACGCCTCTGCCAATGCCGGCCGAAATTCCGGCGGCGAAAGACGTCCCCTATCCCGGAACGCTGACGCTGTCGGTCGATGCGACAGACCTCGACCGCCGGATTTTCAGGGTGAAGGAGACCATCCCCGTCGCCAGCCCCGGGCAGATGGTTCTGCTCTATCCCGAATGGCTTCCCGGCAGTCACGCGCCGCGCGGCCAGCTGGAGAAGGTCGCGGGTCTCTCGATCACCGCCGACGGCAAGCCCGTGCGCTGGGTGCGCGATCCGGTCGAGGTCTACGCCCTGCACGTGGACGTGCCCGAGGGGGCGAAGACACTGGAGCTCGCGTTCCAGTTCCTGTCCGCCACGGCGACCGACCAGGGCCGGGTGGTCGTGACGCAGGAGATGCTGAACCTGCAATGGAACTCGACGGCCTTCTATCCTGCCGGCTGGTTCACGCGGCAGATCCCGATCGAGGCGAGCGTCACCCTGCCGACCGGCTGGAAGTTCGGCACGGCCCTTGAGACCGCCGGCCAGAATGGCGACACGACAACCTTCAAGACCGTCAGCTTCGAAGCGCTGGTCGATTCGCCGATGTTCGCCGGCGCCTACTACCGCCAGATCGACCTCGACCCGGGCGGCCGCTCGCCCGTGCGGCTGAACATCGTCGCCGACCGGCCGGACCTGCTGGAAGCCACCGACGAGCAGATCGGCAAGCTGCGCAACCTGATCGTCCAGGCCGACCGGCTGTACGGGGCCCGGCACTTTGGCCACTACGATTTCCTGCTGGGCCTGACCGACCGGATGGGCGGCATCGGGCTGGAACATCACCAGTCGACCGAGATCGTCAGCGATCCGGAATTCTTTACCGGCTGGGAGCGCCTGCCGACCCGGCGCAACGTGGTCCCCCACGAGTACGCCCACAGCTGGGACGGCAAGTTCCGGCGCGGCGCGGACCTGTGGACGCCTGACTTCTCGACCCCGATGCGCAACAGCCTGCTGTGGGTCTACGAGGGGCAGGACCAGTACTGGGGTTTCGTCCTTGGCGCCCGGGCCGGCATGGTCAGCCGCCAGGACACGCTGGACGCCTTTGCCCTGACTGCCGCCGCCTACGAGTACCGCGTCGCGCGGCAGTGGCGGTCCGTCGCGGACACGACCAACGACCCGATCATCTCGGCCCGCAAACCGAAGGGCTGGCTCAGCTGGCAGCGGAACGAGGACTACTATTCCGAGGGCCAGCTAATCTGGCTCGACGTCGACACGCTGATCCGCGAGCGGACGGGCGGGAAGAAGTCACTCGACGACTTCGCCAAGGCCTTCTTCGGCATCAACGACGGGTCCTGGACGCCGGTCACCTACCAGTTCGAAGACGTGGTCGTCGCGCTGAACGCCGTGACGCCGTACGACTGGGCGAGCTTCCTGAAGACCCGGGTGGAAGGCAACGGCCCGGCCCCGCTCGACGGTCTGGCGCGTGGCGGCTACCGCCTGGTCTGGAAGGACAAGCCGAGCGCCTACGGCAAGGCCTCGGAAACCGCCACCAAGACCGCCGACTTTACCTATTCGGTCGGGCTGACCCTCAACCCGACGGGCGCCCTGACAGCCGTCCAGTGGGACGGCCCGGCTTTCAAGGCGGGGCTGATCGTCGGAGCGCAGGTCATCGCGGTGAACGGCGAGACCTACAGCCCGGACCGGTTCAAGCGGATCATCACGGCCGCGAAGGACGGGACAACGCCGATCGAGCTGATCGTCAAGACCGGCGAACAGTACCGCGTGATGCGCCTCGCCTGGACCGGCGGCCTGCGCTACCCGGTGCTGGAGCGGATCGAGGGAACACCCGACCGGCTGGGCGACATCCTGGCGGCGCGGAAGAAGTAGAAACAGCAAAGAAAACGGGCCCGGAGGTTTCCCCCGGGCCCGCGATCTTGAAAGCGTCAGAGCGGACGCCGTCTTCTCATCTGGATCCCGGCTCGAAGGCCGGGATATGTCCGTCCGGGCAATGCCCGGACCGAACTACTTGATGGAGACGGTCGCGCCGGCTTCGGTCAGCTTCTTGGCGACTTCGTCGGCGACTTGCTTCGAGACGTTTTCGACAACGTTCTGCGGAGCGCCTTCGACCAGGTCCTTGGCTTCCTTCAGGCCGAGGTCCGGACGGACGCCGCGGACTTCCTTGATCACGTTGATCTTCTTGTCGCCGCCGGCGGTCAGAACAACGGTGAACTCGGTTTGCTCTTCAGCGGCTTCAACCGGGGCAGCGGCGGCGCCGGCCGGAGCGGCCATGGCCACCGGAGCAGCGGCGGAGACGCCCCACTTTTCTTCGAGCAGCTTGGCCAGGTCAGCGGCTTCAAGCACGGTCAGGGAGGACAGGTCCTCAACGATCTTATCAAGCTTCGACATATGTCAGTTTCCTTGGGGTTCAGAGATAGGCGGAGATGACCGGTTTCAGGCCGCTTCCTTGGCAGCGTAAGCGCCAATGACGCGGGCGAGCTGGGACGCCGGGGCCTGAATAACGCCCGCCACCTTGGTGGCCGGAGCTTGCAGAAGGCCGACGAGCCGGGCTCGCAGTTGGTCGAGGGACGGCAGGGTGGCCAGCGCCTTGATGGCGTTCTGGTCGAGCACGTCCGAACCCATGAGGCCGCCGACGACAGTGAACTTGTCATTGTCCTTGGCGTACTGGGTCACGACCTTGGCGGCGGAGACAGAGTCCGGCGCATAGGCGATGGCGACCGGGCCGGTGAACAGGGCGTCGCCCGCTTCACCAACCGAGCCGGCCAGAGCCTTCTGGGCCAGGGTGTTCTTCACCACCTTGATCTGCGCGCCCTCCTTGCGGAGGCGAAGGCGCAGGTCGGTCATTTCCGCAACGGTGAGACCCATATAGTGGGTCACGACCACGGCGCCGGCATCGGCGAAAACGCCCTTGAGCGTCTCGATCGATTCCGCTTTTTGTGCGCGGTTCATTGCGGTCTCCTGGATCAACGACGCACGGACCATCCGGACGCCGATAAGCGTGCAACCCGCACGCGGGATCGCTCCCGAAGGCGGGTTACGGTAGGCCTGTCCCAAGGAAGTTCAGCCGAAGCGCTCCGCACCCGTGGGGCGGAGTCTTGCGAGCATCTCTATCCCCGCCTCCCTGCGCTGAAGGGGGGCTCCCCTTCGGTTACGACGATGGTGACCCCATCGCCGCGCAGTTCTCGGACAGGTCGCTTCGGGGCGGACCCGTCAGCGGAAGTGGGCGCGTATAGAGGAAGGCGGGCGGAAACTCAAGTCGGGAGCCGATCCGGCACTGCGTCGTTTGCGTAGAGCGTCCTGAACCCCCGGAGACCAACCCATGTCACGACTTGCCGCCGGCCTGCTGATCGCCGCGCTCACCGCGCTCGGCGCCTGTTCCGGCGCGGCGACCGAGGAGCGCCAGATCGCGCCTCCCGCCAAGGCCGTCGATCTGAACCTGTACCTCGGCAAATGGTACGAACTGGCGCGCTACGACATGGTCTTCGAGCGCGGATGCGAGGGCGTGACGGCGGACTATTCGCTGCGGCCGGACGGCAAGGTCCGCGTGCTCAACACCTGCCGCAAGGGCGCGCCGAACGGGCCGGTGACGACCGCCGACGGCAAGGCGAAGGTCGTGCCGAACAGCCAGGGCGCCAAGCTCAAAGTGTCGTTCTTCGGCCCTTTCTATGCGGACTACTGGGTGCTCGACCGGGCCGACGACTACAGCTGGGCCATCGTCGGGGAACCTTCGGGCAAGTACCTCTGGATCCTCAGCCGGGACGCGACACCCGGGGCCGAGGCGACAGCCGCCCTGGTCGCCCGGACTCAGGCCCTTGGCTACGACACCAGCCGGTTGCACATGACGCAGCAGCCACCGGCGCCTTAAACCGCTGGAATCCGGACAGATTTTCGCCTCTCTATGGAACTATCCACAGGTTGTCCCCATTTAGGGATCAGGATCGCGAAGCCGATCAGACTCCGGACCCGGGCGCGCCGAACGCTGGCCCCGCCGTCGTCGAAAGCCTGATTGATGAAAATGGCTCCCTCCCCGGGCCTGCTGTCCCCCTGGACCGGTGTCGACATCCGACGCCTGCGCGCCTTCTCACCCGAGCCCGTCCAGACCCCGCGTGGTCGTCACGCCCAGCTCCTGACCATCGCCGCCGCGCGCCGTTTGCGTTGCGTGGAGCGCGCGAGCCTCGGCCGCTCCGAAGACGCCGTCTACTGGAAAGCCGTCGCGCCGAACGCGGTGTTCAAGGCGGCGGAAATCCGGGATGGCGGCGCGTTCACGCACCTGCCCGCCTGATCCCAAAACGCAGAACGGGCGGGCCCTTGCGAGCCCGCCCGTTCGTTGTCTTGCGACAGGTCTGACGCTTACGCGCTGACCGAAGCGGTATCGACCTTCACGCCCGGACCCATGGTCGAGGAGAGCGAGATCTTCTTGATATAGGTGCCCTTGGCGCCCGAGGGCTTGGCCTTGGACAGCGCGTCCACCAGAGCCCGGACGTTGATCAGCAGGGCTTCATCGGTGAACGAGGCCTTGCCGATGCCGGCGTGGACGATGCCCGCCTTCTCGACGCGGAACTCGATGGCGCCGCCCTTGGCGTCCTTGACGGCCTGACCGACGTTCGGCGTGACCGTGCCGACGCGCGGGTTGGGCATCAGGCCGCGCGGGCCCAGCACCTTACCCAGACGACCGACGAGGGCCATCATGTCGGGGGTCGCGATGACGCGGTCGAAGTCCATGAAGCCGCCCTGGATGCGTTCCACCAGGTCTTCGGCGCCGACGACGTCAGCGCCGGCGGCGAGGGCTTCAGCGGCCTTGGCGTCCTTGGCGATGACGGCGACGCGAACGTCACGGCCGGTGCCCGAGGGCAGACCGACGACGCCACGGACCTGCTGGTCGGCGTGACGCGGGTCGACGCCCAGGTTGACACAGATTTCGATCGACTCGTCGAACTTGGCCGTGGCGTTGGCCTTGACCAGTTTCACGGCGTCCTCGACCGAGAGGATCGCTTCACGATCGCCGGTCCAGGCTTGAATACGCTTTGCTTGCTTCGGCATGGTCCTAGGCCTCCACGATCTGCAGGCCCATCGAACGGGCGGAGCCCTCGATGATGCGGGCGGCGGATTCAACGTCGTTGGCGTTGAGATCCTTCATCTTGCCTTCGGCGATCTCGCGCAGCTGGGTGCGAGTGATCGTACCGGCGCTCTCGCGGCCGGGCTTGTTGGAGCCCGACTTCAGGCCGAGGGCCAGCTTGATGAAGTGGGTCGCCGGCGGGGTCTTGGTGATGAAGGTGAACGACTTGTCCTGGTAGACGGTGATGACCGTCGGCAGGGGCGTGCCTTTCACTTCCTTCTCGGTGCGCGCGTTGAACTCCTTGCAGAAGCCCATGATGTTGACGCCGCGCTGACCCAGCGCCGGACCGATCGGGGGGGAAGGGGTCGCCGAACCGGCGGACACCTGTAGCTTGATATAGCCCAGGATCTTCTTGGCCATCTCTGTCTCCGTTAAGCGACGCTAGTTAAAGCGCCTATGCGGCCGTGGTGCGGGCAGACCCCTCCCACGGATTTGATCCTCGACCGAAGCTGAGGAAGCGGCGGCGTGTAGCAGGTGCGCGTGTTCAGGACAACCGCACCCGCCATGGCCGTCATCCTCGCGCTTGTCGCGAGGACCCATGCACTCGGCGTTTCCCAGGACGACCACGATCGGCGGTGTTCCTGGGTCGTCGGAACAAGTCCGACGATGACGAGTGAATGACGAAGGTCAGGCGACCTTTTCGACCTGGCTGTATTCCAGTTCGACGGGGGTCGCGCGGCCGAAAATCGACACGGCGACGTGCAGGCGGGCGCGGTCTTCGTCGACCTGCTCGACGGTGCCGTTGAAGCTGGCGAACGGACCGTCGGTGACGCGGACCTGCTCGCCGATCTCGAAGCTGATGGTCGGCTTGGGCCGCTCGACGCCTTCCTCGATGGCGCCGACGATGCGCTGGACTTCCTTTTCGGACACCGGCATCGGCTTGGCTGCGCTGCCCAGGAAGCCGGTGACCTTCGGGGTGTTCTTGACCAGGTGATAGGCTTCGTCGGTCAGGTCCATCTTCACCAGCACGTAGCCGGGGAAGAACTTGCGCTC
>JBKJII010000419.1:0-17452 GCA_046598505.1 Caulobacter sp.
CGTCATGGCCCGACTTGTTCGGGCCACCCAAGCGCACATTGTCCGCCGCTGACGGATGACGGCGTTTCCGCGCGCCAAATCCCGAGCCGGTGTTCCGGGGTGGCCCGAACAAGTCGGGCCATGACGAATGGTTGGTGACCCGCTAGAAGCCGCCCATGGATTCCCTTCCCCTGAAAGACCGCGTCGCCCTGGTCACCGGCGCCACTCGTGGCATCGGCTATCAGGCCGCTCTGGGCCTCGCCCGCGCCGGCGCCCATGTGATCGCACTGGGCCGCACCCAGGGCGGGCTGGAAGCGCTCGACGACGAGATTTTCGCCGCCACCGGCCAGCACGCGACTCTCGTGCCGATCGACCTGAAGGCGCCCGAAGGCCTCGACCCGCTGGGCGCCCACATCTTCGAGCGCTGGGGCCGGCTGGACATTCTGGTGCACGCGGCGGGCGTGCTCGGCGGCATCAGCCCGACGGGTCATATCGACCTGAAGCGCTGGGACGAGGCGCTGGCTGTCAACCTGACGGCCTCCTGGCGGTTGATCCGCTCACTGGAGCCGCTGCTGCGCGTCGCCGGGGCCGGGCGAGCCATCTTCCTGACCTCCGGCCGCGCGGCGCGTCCCAAGGCCTTCTGGGGGGCGTACGCGGCCTCCAAGGCCGGCATGGAGGCGCTGGTGCGCTGCTGGGCCGATGAACTGGAGGAAACCAGCGTGCGCGCCGTACTGGTGGACCCCAACACCATGCGCACCCGCATGCGCGCCGAGGCCTATCCTGGCGAGGACCCCGCCACCGTCACCGACCCGGCCGAAATCGCCCCGCTGATCGTCCAGCTGGCGCAGGCGGACCTTGGCCTGCCGACCGAGACGGTGGTGTTTGATGCGTGGAAGGCGGCCGGCGGCAAACTCTGATCCCTCCCCCATGGGGAGAAGGTGGCCTGCGGAGCAGGTCGGATGAGGGGTTAAGGTCAGTGGGGATTGGCGGCCGGCGCCGTAACCCCTCACCCTCCCACCGTTTCACGGCGGGCCCCTCCCTCTCCCTTCGGGAGAGGGTTTAGGGCTCTAACTCTTCTTCCCGGTCCGGGTGGTCGGCCTTGGCGGACGGCCCTTGACCGAGCCGCCGCCGCGCAGCTTCTGGATGCCGGGACGCGAGCCCTTGGCGCCCTTGGCCTTGGTGAACTTCAGCGCCACGGCGGCGCGGGCCTTGGCGGCCTTGACCCCGGTCAGCTTGACGTTGGTCTTCTTCACCGGCTTGGGTTTCTCGATGCCCGCCTCGGCGTTGGCGATCTCCTCGGCGCGCGCGGCCTTGGCCTCGGCGGCCAGCGCCATGGCCTTTTCCTTGCGGGCCTGGCCGCCCTGCTGGAACGAGGCGGCGCCGCCCTTGGACTCGCCCTCGGCGTAGGGGTTCTTGTTGCTCTTCATCGTCAGACGGATCGGCACGCCGGGCAGATCGAAGCTCTCGCGCATCGAGTTGACGAGGTAGCGGCGATACTGCTCGGGCATCTGGTCGGCGCGGCTGGCGAACAGTACGAACGTCGGCGGACGGGCCTTGGTCTGGGCCATGTATTTCGGCTTGATGCGCTTTCCGCCCACGGCGGGCGGCGGGTGCCTTTGCACCGCCATGCCCAGCCAGTCGTTGAGGTCGCGGGTCTTCACCTTGGTCGACCAGTTTTCGTAGACCTTGGCCAGCGCCGGCATCAGCCGCTCGACGCCGCGTCCGGTCTCGGCCGAGAGCGCCACGACCGGCGTGCCCTTGACCTGCGGCAGCATGCGCTCGGCATGTTCCTGGAAAGCCTTCAGGCGCGACTGCGGATCCTCGACGAGGTCCCACTTGGCCAGCACGAAGACCAGGGCCCGCCCCTCCCGCTCGACGAGGTCGGCGATCTGCAGGTCCTGGATCTCGAACGGGTGGGTGGCGTCCATCACCAGCAGCACCACCTCGGCGAAGGTGATGGCGCGGATCGAGTCTGACGTGGAGAGCTTTTCCAGCTTCTCCTGCACCTTGGCCTTGCGGCGCAGGCCGGCGGTGTCGACCAGCCGGATCTTGCGGTCTTCCCACTCCCACTCGACCGAGATGGCGTCACGGGTGATGCCGGCTTCCGGGCCGGTCAGCATGCGGTCCTCGCCGATCAGGCGGTTGACCAGGGTCGACTTGCCGGCGTTCGGGCGGCCGACGATGGCGATCAGGATCGGCTTGTCGGAGGAGTCGTCTTCCTCCTGGAAACCGATCTCCGCGTCATAGGCGGCCAGCAGGGCGTAGAGATCGGCCATGCCCTCGCCATGCTCGCCGGAGATGGCCAGAGGCTCGCCAAAACCCAATGACCAGGCCTCGGCGATGCCGGTATCGCCGGCGCGGCCCTCGGCCTTGTTGGCGGCCAGGATCACCGGGCGCTGATAGCGCCGCAGGATGCCGGCGAAGATCTCGTCGCCGGGCGTGATCCCCTCGCGGGCGTCGACCAGGAACAACACGACGTCCGCTTCCTGGATCGCCAGCTCCGTCTGGGCGCGCATGCGCGCTTCAAGGCTGTCGTCGTCGACGTCCTCGAAGCCGGCCGTGTCGATCAGGATCAGGTCCAGATCGCCGAGATTGCCGCTGGCGAAGCGGCGGTCGCGGGTCACGCCCGGGCGGTCATCGACGATAGCCAGCTTCTTGCCGGCCAGCCGGTTGAACAGCGTGGACTTGCCGACGTTCGGTCTGCCGACGATGGCGAGTTTCAGGGGCATACGGACTTCTGAACGACATTGACCGCGCTCCGGAGGGGAACGCGGTCACAGGATAGCAGACACGGCGAAGAAAGGCGGCGCGGCCTGCGGGGCCGCGCCAATAGCACGGGCGCTAGCGGATCGCCACCAGTTCGCCCTTGTCGGTCACGACATAGATCATGCCGTTGACCGCCACGGGCGACGTCAGCACCGCTGAACCGAGCTTGAGCGTCTTGAGGACCTCACCCGTCTTGGGGTTCAGGGCGATGGCGCGACCGTCGCTCGACACCACGACCAGGCGGTCGGAGGCCAGCACCGGGCCGGAGAACAGCGACCGGTCCTTGCTCTTCTTCACGCCGGCGTTGAGGTCCTTGATCCAGTAGACCTGACCGCTCTCACGCGACGCGCAGATGACTTCACCGGCCTGCGAGATGAGGTAGACCACGTCGCCCGCGGGCTTGGGGGTGTCGATCGAGGCGACCGGCAGCGACCAGCGGGCCTGACCGGTGCGCAGGTCGGTGGAGGCGAAGATGCCGCCATGGCTGGCGGCGTAGACGTCGCCCATGTGGATCACCGGCCGGCCGGCTACGTCGCGAATCTCGGACAGCGCCGTCGTGCGGCTGGCCTTGGACAGGGTGTTGTTCCACAGGTCGTTGCCGTTGGCCGTACGCAGCGCGACCACTTCACCGGAGGCGAAGGCGGCCACAACGGTGTCGCCGGAAACGGCCGGGCTCGGCGAGGAGAGGATGCGGGCCGGTTCGACCAGGGCCTGATAGGTCCAGCCCGGGGTTCCGCTGGCCATGTCGTAGGTCAGCAGTTCGTTGTCGGTGCTGACCACGAACATGCGGCCATGGCTGACAATGGGGGCGCCGTGGATCGGCGAGTCGGTCTTGCGCGTCCAGCCGGCCGCGCCGGTGGCTGCATCGAGTTGAGCCACCATGCGGAAGCCCGAAGAGGCGTAGAGCTTGCCGTCAGCATAGGCGACGCCGCCGCCGAACCCGTCCTTGTCGCGTTTCGTGCGCGGATGGAACGACTTCTTCCAGATGAGGGCGCCCGTCTTGGCGTCGATGGCCGCAAGGTCGGTCTCCGCGTCCATGACGTAGACGCGGCCGTCGGCGACAATCGGGCCCGTGGTGATGTGAGAGGAGCGGCTTGAGCCCTTGCCGAAGCCGCGACGCCAGGCGATTTCGAAGGCCGGGGCAGCTTCGACATTCTCGACGTTGAACTCGCCGAGGCCACCGGGCTGGGGCCAGTCAGCCTGCGGCAGCGCCGGCGGAATGAAGAACTCGATGCCCTTGAGCGCCTCGGCCGCCTCGACGCGCTGATCGAAGGCAATGATCGAGATGCGGCGGCCGTCGCCGGCCACTTCCTGCGGCTTGTCCTTCTTGCCGAAGGACGGAACCAGCTTGCCGGCCACGTCGCCGACGGCGCTCACGGTGGAGCAGCCGCCCAGCGCCATCGCGCCGGCGACAAGGACGGCGACGCCGACGTTACGCGAGATCATTGAGGAGTTCCCTGGGCTTGCGGACCGCCGGGGCCCATCATGCCCTGCGGCATTTGCGGCGGCGGCGGGGGCAGAAGTGCGGCGGCCTTGGCGGCGGCCGGAATGGCGGCGGCCGAGCCGGAGTCGATCAGAGTGATGGCCGCCTGGGCGCGGCGGCGCTGGCCGTCGCTGGCGCCGAGCACCTGGGCGAGATAGCTGAAGTCGGTCTTCGCCTCGGCCGACTTGCCGGCCATGATCTTGGCGAAGGCCAGCGCTTCGCGCGCCTCCAGGCGGTAGGGACGGTTTTCAGCCATCAGCGGGGTCAGCCTGCCCTCAAGATCCTTGTAGGGAGCCGTATCCAGAAGCGCCAAGGCGGATTTGAGGCGGGCCAGATCACCGAGCACCGGGTCGGTCGCCACCTTGGCCGCTTCGTCCCACAGCTTGACCGCCTCGTCGGGCTTGCCCGCTTCCATGCGCATGCCGCCCTGGGCCATCAGCCCGAGCGCCCGGTAACCCTTGGCGTTGATCTTGGCCACTTCACCGAACTTGTCATAGGCGCCGGCTGTGTCGCCCTGACCACTGGCCTCGAGCGCGGCCATGTAGGTTTCGGACGCCTTGCTGGCCTGCGCCCTGGAATAGGAGTCGATGCCCCAGAACGCGAGCGCCCCTATCAGCGCCGCAGCAGCAACACCGAGAACCCAGGGCAGAGCCTTAATCGCAAGGGTGCGATACCGCTCGGTGCGGATCTGGTCCTCGACCTCTTCAAAAACATCGACCACGAACGGGCGCTCCGCGAATTCGGCTGATTGAGGCTGCGGAACCTATAGGGTGAGCCGCGCCGCTGCAACGCGGCGTGAAGCCCAAAAAGTCAGGACTTTTTCGAGAAGTAGGTCTCGGCCTCGCCCGGGAAGCGCCGGGCGCGAACATCGGCGGCGTACGCAGCCGCCGCGCGGCCGATTTCGCCGCGCAGATCGGCATAGCGACGAACGAACTTCGGCGTCCAGTCGAACAGGCCCAACATGTCGTCACTGACGAGAATCTGGCCGTCGCAGCCGGCGCTGGCGCCGATGCCGATGGTCGGCGGGGCGATGGCAGCGGTGATGTCCCGGGCCAACGGCTCGGCCACGCCCTCGATCACCACGGCGAAGGCGCCGGCGTCCGCCGTGGCCTGGGCTTCAGCGAGAATCCGCGTGCGTTCGTCCTCGGTGCGGCCCTTGGCCTTGAAGCCGCCATCGACCAGCACCGCCTGGGGCCGCAGGCCGACATGGCCCATCACCGGGATGCCGCGCTTGACCAGGTAGTCGATGGTTTCGGGGACCGTGGGGCCACTCTCGACCTTGATCCCCTGGGCGCCGGTTTCCTTCATGATCCGGGCGGCGTTGGCGTGGGCCTCTTCCTTGCTGCCCTCGTAGGAACCGAAGGGCATGTCGACCACCACCATGGCCTTTCGCGCGCCGCGCATGACCGCCTGGCCATGCAGGATCATCATCTCCAGGGTGACGCCGACCGTGTTGGGCAGGCCATGCACCACCATGCCGACCGAGTCGCCGACCAGCAGCACGTCGCAAACCTCGTCGAGCACGGCCGCGACCGGCGCGGAGTAGGCGGTCAGGCAGACGATCGGCTCGGCGCCCTTGCGGGCGGCGATGTCCGGTGCGGCGAGCCGCCGGACGGTCTCTTCACGATGGGCGGACAGACCGTCCTCCTGCGGCTACTGGAACTCTTCCACCGCGCGGGTCACGGCGAAGGCAAGCGCCATAACACCGAGCGCCGCCGCCAGCCACAGAACCTCGCCGCCGAACGGCAGGGCCGAGATGTTTTCGCCGGTTCGCAGCAGGCCGTTGACGCTGTCGGTGAAGGCCACAGCGTTGCGCTGGGTCGCCTCGCCGGCGTCGAACAGGATCCGCGACCCCAGCAGCTGGCTGACGCCGACAAGACCGGCCACCAGGCCCGCCGCGCCGATGCCGACCTGACGCAGGTTCCAGCCCCGGTCAAGCCGCAGTTCCACCAGCCGCGCAAAGGCTTGCGCATCCGGCATCACCGGCGGTTCGTTGAACAGGCGGTCCAGCCTCATCTCGAAATCGAGCTCAGCCATGACCTTCCCTCCCCGTCGGCTCAGTGTTCGCGCCTTCTGGCGGCGCAAGTCGGAGCCGGAGCTTATCCAGACCACGTTTGACATGGGATTTAACCGTTCCCAGAGGCGCATTTAAGGCCTCGGCTGCTTCGGCGTGTGAAACCCCCGCCCCGTAACAGAGCGAGACGCACATCCGTTCCGCGGGCGACAGCGTCTTCATCGCGTCGTCCAGGTCTATACGGGCGGCCGCGGAGACCTCCCCGCCATGACCGTCTTCGATCTCTTCAGCCTCCACATCGAAGCGGGCTTCCTTGCGCCACCGGCGCACGTAGAGCCTCGCCGCGATCTTTCGGACCCAGGCCGAGAAGGTGCCCTCGCCACGAAACTCCGAGACGCGCTCAAAGGCCGCGAGAAAGGCGTCCTGGGCGATGTCGTCCGCCAGGGCCGGCTCCGCGCCCATGCGGCGCAGAAGTCCCCGGACCGCCGAGCCATGCCGGCGAACAAGTTCGCCAAAGGCCGGTCGGTCGCCCGCCGCCGCGAGGGCGGCGAGCTCGACATCGTGCAGACTGGCGGGTGTTCTGACCCCGGCCATGATCGTGCGCTCCCCTTCCAGTCCCGATCAGATCAGGGTTGCTTGGCTTTGTTCGGGTTGAAGAAGCTGAGTGCGATGTAGGCGAGACCGATCACCGTCGGGATCGCGGCAATGGCCAGCATCGGATGGAAAGCGTCGGCATCCTCAAAGCCAATCATGAAGCCGAACCCGGCGATGCCCAGGCCGACGGCGAGCCAGATGATGCCGGTGCGGATGTCGCTGAGCGAGGTCGGGGCGACCTTCACGTTTCGGGTCAGCGCGTCGATCACCTCTGGGGGCATCGGCTGGCCCTTGTCGATGGCGGCACGCAGGGTGGTCTGCATCTCGCGGCGCTCGCGGCTCTTCAGGATGGCGGGCACCACGACAATGGCGATGACCATGATGAACGGCATGCTGATGGCAACAAGGGGAATGAGGTCTTCCATGAAACCCTCCTGGATCACTGAGCGAAGCGTGGATGCGTTCGCCTTCTGACTAGTAAGAGGCGCCGGGAGAGGCCAACGGATGCGGCTCGCCGGATGAAATCTTCGTAACGCGGATCAGAGGCGGATGCGCAGCAGCGACGGGTTCTGGGTGAACAGCACGAACACCGCCGTGAGGGTCAGCAGCGCCGCCACCGGAGGCAGGGTCCGGGCCATTGGTTCGATCACCAAGCTGAGTATCGGCGCGCAGGCCCACAGGACTACCGCCGCCGCGGTGGCGATGACCGCGCTGGTCGCCAGCTGAGTCGTCAACTCTTGCCGCGCCACCTGCCGCATGACCTCGGCGGCGAACATCGGATCCTGGTCTGGACCCCGCCCATCCCGAAGGAAGGCGGAGAGGCGTTGCTCGGCCGTCATGGCTTGTCTCCCAACACGCTCAACAGTTTATCCCGTCCCCGCGCCACATGCGACTTGATCGTGCCCAGCGGCAGGCCCAGGGCGTCAGCCGCCTCGCCGTGCGACCAGCCATCGGCCAGACAAAGGGTGACCGCGGCCCGCTGGTCCGGCGCCAGGGTCGCCATGGCCGCCTCCAGCGCCATGCGCTCCTCGGCGGGCAGGCCGCCGCCCTCGCCGTCCCGGTCCTGCGTCCAGTCGTGGGCGCGACGGGCGGAACGGGCGGCCGATCGGATCAGGGTCAGAGCCTTGCGCCAGGCGATGCCGTAGAGCCAGGGCCGGAACCCCTCTTCATCCCGCAACCGACCCAGGTTCGCCCAGGCGGTCACGAAGGCCTCCTGGGCGACATCGTCGGCGTCCGCCCCCGCGGCGCGGCGCAGGAAGGCCCGCAGGCCCTGCTGATGCCGCTCCACAAGCCGCCCGAAGGCAACCTGGGACCCCGCTCTGGCCGCCCTGACAAGCGGCGTGTCCATCGCTATTCCTTCGGCGGACGCATCATCAGGGTCGCCACCAGCGAGGACAGGCACAGCGCGCCCATCACGAAAGCGACGATCACGAAGGCCGGCCCGGCCTCATAGAGATCGGTCTGGGCGGCGTAGCCGAAACCCAGCGCCAGCGACCCGAACAGCGCCACATTGGGCCAGCCGCCGAAGCCGCGCCGGTAGTAGCGACGACCCCGCCGGCCGCCGTAGCTGTCGCGGTCCCAGTCGTCGTCAAGCGAGGGCTTGTTGAGGCTGTCCATCAGCCCGGGGGGGATTTCCTTGCCGCTGGAAATGTAGGTCTTGATCAGATCCAGATTGTCCCGGTGGCGACGCAGGTTCAACAGGCTGTGCCAGGCCCCGGCGACGAACCAGAACAGCGGAAACATCAGCCACCAGTAGGAGCGGAACAGGTCTTCGAAGGTGTCCATGATGATTATCCTTCGCTCCGGTCACGTTGGCCCAGCTTGTCCAGGAGAGCGGCCGGAACGTCCTTGCCGCTCGCGGCATAGCCCTTGATGAGATCGAGCGTATCGCGACGGCGACGATAGTCGAGCCAGCTGTTGAACCCGCCGATGACCATCCAGGTCAGCGGGAACAGAAGCCACCAGAAGTGGCGAAACAGATCTTCCATAATCTTGCCCTCTAAGCCCGGACGCTCAATTGCATCGTTCTATGAGGTAGTCGTCGCCGACCCGGGCGGTGGATGCAGCGGATGCAAAATTATTTCGCCTCCCGCGCCGCCTGGGCCCGCTGACAGGCCCGACGCGCCACCAGTCGCGCGCGCCGCGGGACGTTGTGGATGCGGATCATGGCCGCGCCTGCTTCAGGAGACGGCCCCCCAGCAGGGTGCAAAGCGGGCCGGTGATGGCCACGGCGACGGCGTACCACAGCGGGCCGAGCGCGCTGGTGATGGCGAACACGACCCCGGCGGTCCCCGCGACCAGCCCGATCAGAGCCAGGGCGACCACGTGCTTCATCGGCTTGCCCGGGGCCAGCCGCGCCGTAACCCAGCCGCCGACAACCGTGAAAGCGCCGCGATAGGCCAGCGCCAGCAGATAGAGCCAGGGATCGTCCATGGCCTGGCCGGGCGGCGGGAAAACGCCGACGGCCTGCATCACGCCGTCACCCGCCGTCGACAGGAACACCACCACGATAAATCCGGCGATCACCGCGCCGGTACTCTTCAGCCAGCCCGGCGCACCGGTCTTCGGCATGTCCTCGGTCATTTGCTTTCTTCCCCCGTTTTCGCCCTGGCTCTGAAGGCGCCCCTCGGCGCTATTCTGACGCCCCGGACTGCGACCTGTCGAATGGCGCCTCAAGGCGAAGCCCAGACGGTCGTGGATTCGACCCGCCCTAGCCGAACACTTTCGAATAGATCTCCGGCTTGAATCCAACCGTCAGGGCGCCGTCGACATCCAGCACGGGTCGTTTGATCATGGAGGGCTGGGCCAGCATCAGGGCGACGGCTTTCGCCGCGTCGATGCCCGCCTTGTCGTTGTCGGGCAGCTTGCGGAAGGTCGTGCCGGCCTTGTTGAGCAGCACCTCCCAGCCGACCTTCTTCACCCAAACCTCCAGAGTGGCCCGGTCGATACCCACAGCCTTGTAGTCGTGGAAGGCGTAGGCCACGCCGTGGCTGTCCAGCCAGTCACGGGCCTTTTTCATCGTGTCGCAGGCCTTGATGCCGCTCAGGGTGGTGGTCATGGGCGCGCCTTCGGGAAGCCGGATCTTCCACCGCCCTAGCCTATCAGCCGCCCCAGGTCTCGCCCCACAGCCGCATAAGGTTGCCGCCGAGAACCTTCTCGATCCGCGCCGCCTTCCAGCCCCGCGCGGCGAGGTCGTCCGCCAGCATCCGCAGGCGCATCGGGCTGTTGTAGGCCTCGACCCAGGTGAACACGTCGGGCCCCTCACCGGGCGCAGCGATGCCGGCCGCCGAGCGCTGCTCGTATTCCTTCTTCGCGTCGGCGCGGGCCTTGTCATCGACGACGATGGCGCTGGTGCCGCCGTCGGTGCCGATCGAGACGTGGTCCTCGCCGCAGACGTTTACCGCGTGCTCGAAGTGGCGCAGCAGGTCCTCGCGGGTGGGTTTGCTGTCGGCGGTCAGGAACGGCATGAAATAGATGCCGGCGACCCCGCCCTTGTCGGCCAGCGCCTTCAGTTCAGCGTCGTAGACGTTGCGCGGATTGTCGTTCAGGGCGCGGCAGCCGGTATGGCTAATGGTCATAGGCCGGGTCGACGCGGCGATGGCTTCGGCGATGGTCCGCTGACCGCCGTGCGACAGGTCCAGCAGCAGCGAGGCCTTCTCGATCGCGGCGATGGTCTCGCGGCCCAGCCTCGACAGCCCGGCGTTGGCCGGCTCCAGCGCCCCGTCGCCGCAGAGGTTTCGCCGGTTGTAGGTCAGCTGCAGGATGCGCAGCCCCAGCCCCTTGAACAGCGCGACACGGTCCAGCTGGGTCCCGATGGCGGTGGTGTCCTGGAAGCCGAACACCAGAGCCATCTTGCCAGCGCGCTTGGCCGCCGTGATGTCCGACGCCTTCAGCGCCTTGACGAACAGATCGCTGTTGTCGGCGATCAGCTGGTCGTCCTGGGCGATCCCGGCGACGGCCGTCTCGAACGCGTCCGGATTGTTTCCCGGCGGGCTTACCGTGGTGTTGAAGGCCGTAATGCCCGGCGCCAGCATCTCGGCCCGGCCCCTGGCCGAAACCCGGGCCTGGCCTTCGACATAGTCGGGGTCGGACGGGCCGCCGAGGCCGTCAATGACAATGGCGTTGCGCCAGGCGGCCTCGGGATAGCCGGCGGCGAACGCCACGGACGGCGTGAGGGCGAGCGGACTCGCGGCAAGCAGTTTCAGCGCGGTGCGACGGTCCATGTGGGCTCCCCTGACACAGGGACCCTGACGAGGCGCCACTGGACGGGCAAGTGAATTTGCCTTCATGCCCAGGGGCCGACGCGGCGCCACAGCCGACCTCGACGATCGAATAGACGGGCCCGGTCGCCGTCTGCTCGCCCGTCCCGACCGACCTGACGTCCCGCGTCCGATGGCTCTATCGCCGCCAGCCGCCTGTGCGTCGGGCTGTCAGCCGCAGGGCGAACGCCTCGTGGGTTTCCAGGCCGTCGAGCTCGATGCGGTTGGCCAGTCCCTCCGCCTCCTCGGCCAGCGGCTCGGCGTCACCGCGTGTGCGGGCGTTGCTCCACAGCAAGGTTATCGCCGCGCGCAAAAGGATCAGGGCGGACCGCGGATAACGCGCGTCGAGCCGGGCCGCCCAGGTCGCCAGGTCTTCGGGCGCTCCATCCACCTCCTCCGCCCGGTCGGCGATCATCGCGGCGGCTTCCGGCAGCGCCGGCCAGTCCATCAGGAAGGTCAGGCCGTCGCGGAACGACCGGTGCTCGGCGGCGATCTCGAAGGCGCGGTCGGCGGCGATCACGTCGTCGAAGTCGGGCAGGCCCTTGAGGAACCGGCGCAGCATGTCGGGCGACAGGCTGCGCTCGAAGGCGGCCCAGCGTTCAGCCTGGGCCGTCAGGCTCTCGCCGGTTCGCTCCAGCACCTCGATCCACGCCTCATACCAGGGTTCGGCTGAGGGATCGGTGCGGCCGTCGAGACCGCGCTGGCGGTTGCGGGGATCGCCGGTCTGGAGCGCGGCCAGCGCCTCGTCGAGCCGTCCCGCGGCCAGCAGTCGCCGACCCAGGGCGGCGGCCGTGCCGGGGTCCTGGCGCAACGTACCCGGCACGGTGTCGAGGAAGGCGTCGACGTCGCCCGCAGCATCGGCCACCGCGCGGATCACACGCGCCGAGGGCTTGAGCGCCGGCCGTGCGGCGATGCGGGCCCGCAGCTCGGCCAGCACCGCGCCGGCGAAGGCCTGGCCGTATCCGGACAAGGCCGGTCCGATCCGCTCGCTCCAGCTCGACGACCCGAGGAACAGCATGTCGGCGACCTCCCCGGCCAGGGCGATGTCCGGCGGAGCCCGGCCGGCCACGGTCGCCATGTCTCCAGCGACTTCCGCGAACACCTGCGCCAGCTCGCCCTTTGGATCCTTGACCCGCTCGTTCAGGCCGTCGGCCAGACCCAGCAGGGTCCACATGCGGCGCACGGCCATGCCTGCATCCTGATCCGCCAGCCGCCCGGCGATCATGCGACGCAGGACCTGCAGGTCGAGGATGAAGTCAGGCCGCTTGCGCCAGGAGACCTTGGCCCGGCTTCCGGCGATCATCGTCAGGCGCTTGTCGATCTCCTCGGCCAGCGCCACAGCGCCGATCTCGGCGGACAGCTCCATGCGCAGCCGGCGCTTGAGGGCCGGCTGGCTCTCGCTCAGCTCCAGCAACAGCGCCGCCAGCCGTTCTCCGCCCAAGGCTTCGAGATTGGCCGGAGACAGCCTGCGCGCGGCCGCCGGAGTGCGTTTGACGGTCATGCCGAGCCCCACAGGGCCGATGCGGCGCGGGATGTCCTGCACTCGCGATGATTCGAATTGCTCATGACCATCGGACTTTAGGGCCAAAACGGCTGCGCGCCGCATGGGCTGCGCCGGTTGACCGGCCAACGCCATCCCCGCACTGTCAGGCGAAGCTGACGGGAGGACTGTCTTGGCCAATTCCACATCAACGCCGGACGAGTCCGGGCGCAGTTTTGGCGCCTTGAGCCTGACCCTGGTGGGAATCGGCACCGTTATCGGGGCCGGCATCTTCGTCATCACCGGCCAGGCTGCGGCGCTCTACGCCGGTCCAGCCATCATCTTCAGCTTTGTCATCGCGGGCATCGTCTGCATCTTCAGCGCCCTCTGCTACGCCGAGATGGCCTCCATGATCCCCTCGGCGGGATCGGCCTACGCCTTCACCCGAACCGCGTTCGGACGGTTCACGGGCTGGGTCATCGGCTGGGCGCTGGTGGCTGAATACCTGTTCGCCATGGGAGCGATCGCCATCGGCTGGTCAGCATACATGCAGGGCGTGATCGGCGACATGGGCGTACATCTGCCCGCCGCCTGGGCCACCTCGCCACTGAAACTGGACGGCCATCTGCTCAAGCCGACCGGTGCGATCATCAACCTGCCGGCCGTGGCCCTGGTGCTGCTCGTGACGCTGTCGCACCTTCGAGGGGTAAAGGAATCGGCACGGCTGAACGTCGTGATCGTGCTGATCAAGCTTTCCGCCGTCCTGCTGTTCATCGGTTTCGGCCTGTACCACGCCCAGCCGTCCAACTGGACGCCGCTGATCCCGCTTGCCGAGACACACACCGACGGCAGCACGGCCTTCGGCCTGCCCGGCATCCTGCAGGCGGCGGGCATCGTGTTCTTTGCCTACCTCGGCTTCGACGCCCTCGGCACAGCGGCGCAGGAGACCCGCAATCCTCAGCGCAACGTGCCCATCGCCATCCTCGCGACGCTGGCGGTGTCCACGGTGCTGTACATGGCCGTGTCCATGGCCATGACCGGCCTGGTCAGCTTCCGGCAGTTGAATACGGACGCGCCGATCTCCGCTGCTCTGGCCGCAGCGGGCCCGACGCTGGCCTGGCTCAAGACCTATGTGGGCATCGCGGTGACCATCGGCCTTTGGGCCGGTATCTGGCCCTGCGTGTTCGCCCTGTCCCGGCTGTTTATCTGCTTCGCCCAGGACGGTCTGCTGCCCAAGGGCCTCGGCGCCGAACACGCGGCCAGCGGCATCCCCAGGAACAGCCTGCTGGTGGTCGGCGGCCTGGGTATGGTGGTCGCCGGATTTCTGCCGATCAGCCTGCTTGGCGAACTGATTTCCACCGGCACCCTGTTGGCCTTCGGCACGGTCTGCGCCGCGGTGATCCGGATGCGCCTGTCGGAACCGCAGCGGGAGCGCCCCTTCAAGGTCTCGTTCTGGCCACTGATCGCGCCGCTCGGCATCCTCTCCAGCCTGTTCCTGCTCTACAGCATGGGGCCGTTCGCCCTTGCCCGGATCGGCGCCTGGCAGGTGATCGGGCTGGTGCTGCTGGCGGTGGTAGCCCTACTCGGCCTGATGCGGCGGCGAGCCTGACAGTCAGTCCGCCGCGCGCCAGCTGAACACCGCATCCAGCGTCGTGCCGAACACGTCGGCGATGCGGAAGGCGGCGTCGAGGGAGGGCGCGTACTTGCCCGCCTCGATGGCCGCCACCGTCTGCCGGGTCAGGCCGATGCGCTTGCCGAGCTCGGCCTGGGACATCTCTCCGTGTTCGAATCGGAGCGCGCGGATGCGGTTGTGGATGACCCGCTCGCTCATGACGCCCTGCGATAGCCCCAGATGACCACGCCGTAGCGGACGATCTCGGCGAGAATGATCATCTTCAGCGCCGCGTTGACCAGCGTCCAGCCGTGGAACAGGAAGGGCATGATCCCGCCGACAACAATCATGCCCGCCAACAGGACGCCGTAGCCGGCGACAAAGGAGCGGCGGCCGATGGCGTTGTCGCGTTCGTCCGGGCGGCCGCGGTCGTCACGCGGCGTGCGAGCGCGCAAGACCAGCGTGCCGATACCCAGGATGATCAACTGGACGAGACAGGTCAGGGCATACAGCGCCAGCAGCTGCAGGTTCGGCGTGTCAGGCAAGGGCATGCGCCAGGCCACGTAGGCGAAATATGGACCAAAGGTCAGAACCATCGCGACGAGCGAAAGCCAGGCGAATTTCTCTCGATAAGGCATGGGTCACCCCTCCATTGACGTGAGGGCATGTTATGTTTAGCAAACAATAGGTCAAGTATATTTAACATTACGTCCGCTTTTACGAACATCTGGCCCTCTAGCCGCCCGCCGACGAAAGCGTGTCCAGCACCGCCTTCTGCTTGCGGGTAAGGCCGGCGCGAACGAGGTCATACGACTGGTCGATCAGGCGCTCGACCTCCCCGGCCGGCACGTCGGAGTCCAGGTCGACGCTGATCCAGAAGCGTCGGTCCAGATGCGAGCGATGACCGACGCCCGCGTACAGTCCACGCAGGATCTCCGCCAGGTGCGGGTCAGACTTAAGGATCACGAACGCCTCCTCCCGCGCCGACAGGATGGCGAACATCTTGTCCATGACCTTGTAGATCAGGACCAGGGGGGTCGAGCCGCGTGCGGCGGTCATCGGCTTTTCGGTGGCGCCCGGCATCGCCTCAAGCCGGGCCTTCAGCGCGGCCGCCGGTTTGCCAAGCTTCATCGCACCGCCTCCCCGATCCGACGTCAGCCGCGCCTTGCGCGAAACGCGGCCTGCACCGACGGCATGACGATCCAGGCGATGTCCTCGCCGACCGCGTCCAGTTCCTTCGCCGTGCTCGACGACACGTGCAGGAACTGCGCCTCACAGATGAAGTGGACCATGGGAATCGACGGGTCGATGCGCCCGGCCACCCCATGCAGATTGAACTCGTCGTTGAAGTCGCTGGCCTGGCGCAGGCCCCGGACGATGTGGGTGGCCCCGCTGGTCCGCGCATAATGGATCAGGCTCTGATTGGTATACTCGCCAATCGTCAGCGTCCCGGCGAACAGCGATCCGTCGTCGGCGCCGGTATCGGCTTTCGGCCAGAGTTCAATGATCGACTGTCTGATGAGCTGGAGACTCTCTTCGACGCCAAAGGCGCGCTGCTTCAGGACATTCGTGCCGATGGCGATATGGACCCCGTCGAAGGTCATCAGCGCCTTGCCGATGATGTCCAGATGCCCTCGGGTGATCGGGTCGAACGACCCGGCGTAAAGGGCCCTGGTTCGTTCAGCCTTGCGCATACAGGGGCCCTTCGGCAGCGACGGCGGTCAGGCTCAAGCTTTCAATCAGCGGCAGGATCGACGCAAGGCGCGAATGCGCGATCGCCATTTTTCCGCCGAACGCTCGGCGGGTGTCAGTCGGAAAGCCTGGCCTTCCTCATGCGCAGCACCACGATCACGCCTTCAGGGTTCCAGTCATAGGCGATCGAGCCGCCGAATTGCCGGGCCATCGTCCGAATGACCAGCTTGCTGCCATAGCCGCCCTCGCCTTCCGGCGCAGTCACCACGGGACCGCCCCGCTCCGTCCATGCCAGGATCAGATCATCGTCGGCCACGGTGCACGAGAGATCGAGCGTCCCGGCTTCCGACGACAGCGCCCCGTACTTGAGCGAGTTCGTCGCCAGTTCGTGGACCACCAGCGCGAGCGTGGTGGCCGATGAATCGCCGACACCCATGCGGGGAACGGCCACGCGAATTCGCCCGCTGAAGGCGCCCAGATCGTCGTAGGGCGCGAGCAGGACCGTCAGGAGATCACCCAGCAGGGCGGCTTTGCCTTCTTCCCCGGGCAGCGGGCGGACCAGATCATGAGCCCTGCCCAAGGCCGTCAGACGAAGGGTGAGATCGCGCGCCATGTCGGTCGTCGTCGTGGTGGAGCGCGAGGTGATCGCGGTCAGACCCGAGGCGATCGCAAGCAGATTCTTGACGCGGTGGCTCATTTCACCGGCGAGCAGTTCGTTGCCTTCTTCGGCCTGCTTGCGCCCGGTCACATCAAGGAAGACGCCAAACATGACGCGGTCGACGATGTCGGCGTCGCTGCCCTGTCCGCGGGCCGAAACCCAGCGGATCTCATCGTCCACGACGATCCGGAAGTCGATCTCGTACGGCCCGACGATGGCGCGCGTCGCATCGAAGGCGGCGCGCACCCGGTCACGGTCGGCCGGGTGGATACGCGCGGACAGGTCTTCAAAGGAAATGTCGTCCGAGGGGGACACCGCCCAGAGGGTGCACGATGTCTCGTCGAGCGTCAGGCGATCGGTATCGACATTCCATGACCACAGGGCGACGCCCGCGGCTTCGATCGCCAGGCGCAGGCGTTTGGAGCCCCAAACAGGTCGAGTTGCGGGTGAAGCAGAGATTGCCGTGTCTCCAGCGAGCCATCCCGCCGTCGGCGAGGGGCGTTTGTCTTCGGTCGTCGGTCTGTCCCAGCGCGCCGCAAGCTCGCATTGCACCAGCGAGCCTGTCCTCTTGCCATCGAATTGAAGACCCGGGGAGGCCCATGTGCAACCGGCAGCGCATCCCTGATCCGCTACACAATATCTTCTTATAATTCAGGAGTCTTGGCCTCATTGGAGGGCAGGGTCGCGCCTACTCCCACTCGATCGTCCCGGGCGGCTTGCTGGTGACATCGTAGACGACGCGGTTCACGCCGCGGACCTCGTTGATGATCCGGGTGGCGGTCCTGCCGAGGACCTCCCAGGGGAACTCGAAGAAGTCGGCGGTCATGCCGTCGGTGGAGGTCACCGCGCGCAGGGCCAGGACGTTCTCGTCGGTGAAGACCGTCGGCGTGATGGGCGACGCCCGCACCTACGAGA
>JBKJII010000221.1:0-2271 GCA_046598505.1 Caulobacter sp.
AACGGAGCCGGATCGGCGCGCGCGGTTTCCAACACCCGCCCCACGGTCGACCCGTATCCTTCCCACGGTTGCTCGAAAGCCTCGTCGATGACCTGTTCAACGCGATGAAACACTGCCTCGACCAGCGCCTCACGGGACGGAAACAGGCGGTAGAACAGCACCTTGGCCGCGCCGGCCGCCTCGGCGATGTCGCGCATGGTGGCCGCGTGCAAGCCTTTCTCGAGGAACACCCCGGCAGCGATGCCAACATAGCTCTCGCGGCGCGCGGCGTGGTCGACGCGGGGCTTCATGCGAGCTGGGAGGCCGGTGGAGGTCATGTCTCTGGTCTAGCTGAACGATCGGGACTTGCCGAATGAAACCACATGGTAACATAATTCGAAAACACCGGGAGAAGACAAGCGTGAACCAGCTCGCCCGCAGCCTCGTGATCGAGGATCTGACCATCGTTCCCATGACGCCGACGATCGGGGCGGAGATCGAGGGGGTCGACCTCTCAAGACCCCAATCTCCGGCGACCGTTTCGGCAATCCGCCAGGCGCTGCTGGACTGGAAGGTGCTGTTCTTCCGCGACCAGGATATCACCACCGACCAGCACCTGGCCTTCTCGCGCAACTTCGGCGACCTGGAGGTTCACCCCTTCGCGCCGCACAAGCCGGACTACCCCGAAGTGCTGGCGATTACCCACAACGAGAAGAACAAGGGCAAGGAAAACACCTGGCACAGCGATGTGACCTGGCGACTGGAGCCATCACTGGGCTCGATCCTGCGGGCCATCGAGCTGCCGCCGGTGGGCGGCGACACCCTGTTCGCCGACATGTACGCCGCCTACGACGGCCTCAAGGACGAGGTGAAAGCCCAGATCGACGGCGCCATGGCGGTGCACGACTTCGCCCACTTCCGGGTGGCCATGCGCAAGCGCGGCCTGTCGGAAGAGGCGATCCAGGCGATGAACGAGAAATACCCGATGGTCGAGCACCCGGTGGTGCGGACCCACCCGGAGACGGGCCGCAAGGCGATCTACGTCAACGCCGCCTTCACCCAACATATCGTCGGGATGGACAAGGCGGACAGCGACGTCCTGCTGGCCCACCTCTACGCCCAGGCGGCGATCCCCGAATACCAGTGCCGCTTCCGCTGGACCCCCAACGCTATCGCCTTCTGGGACAACCGCGCCAGCCAGCACTACGCCGCCAGCGACTACTTCCCGGCCGTGCGCAAGATGGAGCGGGTGACGGTGGTCGGGGACCGGCCACAGTAAGAATCCCTTCTCCCGGAGGGAGAAGGAGGGGCCCGCGCCGCAGGCGTGGGAGGTTGAGGGGCTACGGGGTGTAACGGAAACGCCGTAACCCCTCACCCTCCCGCCGCTGCGCGCCGGGCCCCTCCCTCTCCCTCCGGGAGAGGGCATCACTCCCGTCGCAGCGCCTCGATCGGGTCCAGCCGCGCGGCGCGCCAGCTCGGGTAGGCGCCGAACACCAGGCCGACCAGCAGTGAGAAGCCCAGTGACACCGGGATCGACCAGCCGGCGATGGCCACAGGCCACTGGCCGAGCTTGGCCATCAGCACGCCGCCGCCGATGCCGACAGCCAGGCCGATGATCCCGCCGATCACTGACAGGGTGATGGCCTCCAGCGCGAACTGGAACAGCACGTCGTTGCGTCGGGCGCCGACAGCCATGCGCAGGCCGATCTCCCGGGTCCGCTCGGTCACGGCGACCAGCATGATGTTCATGATCCCCACCCCGCCGACCACCAGCGACACGGCGGCCACGGCGGCCAGCAGCGAGGTGAAGGTCTTCACCGACGCCTGCATGGCTTCCATGATCGAGGCCATGTTCTGGACGCTGAAGTCGTCATCAGCGCCCTGACGGATGCGGTGCCGCTCGCGCAGGAGGTTGGTCACGTCCTCCTGCAGACGGTCCATGTCGTCAGCGCTGACCGCCTTGACGTAGATGGTCTGGACATTGCTGCCCTGGACGCGCCGGCCGACGACGCGTGAGCGGACGGCCTGCAGCGGCCCGAGGACGATGTCGTCCTGGTCCTGGCCGAAGCCGCTCTGGCCCTTGGACGCCAGCACACCGACCACCTCGAACGGCACCGAGCCCACGCGGATGCGCTTGCCGACCGGATCGGTATCGGCGCCGAACAGCTCGGTGACGATGGTCTTGCCGATGACGATGACCTTGCGGCCCTGACGCGCCTCGTTCTCGTCGAACATGCGGCCGGACTCGATGGTCAGGTCGCGGGCCGTCAAATAGTCGGGGGTCACACCCTC
>JBKJII010000306.1:0-2157 GCA_046598505.1 Caulobacter sp.
AGGTGACGTTGATCTCGGTCAGGTAGTCGCCGATCACGTCGATGCCGACGAACAGCAGGCCCCGACGCTTCAGTTCCGGCGCGATGATCGCACAGAGCTCCAGGTCCCGCGCGGTCAACTCGACTGCCGCCGCACGGCCGCCGCGCGCGAGGTTCGAGCGGACCTGACCTTCGGCCGGAATGCGGTTGATCGCGCCGACCGGCTCGCCGTCGACCAGCAGGATGCGCTTGTCGCCCTTGCTGACGGCGGGAATGAACTTCTGGGCGATGACCTGGTCGCGGCCGATCAGGGCGTGCAGTTCCAGCAGGGCGTCAAGGTTGGGATCGTCCGCCTTCAGCCGCACCACGCCCGACCCGCCGCCGCCGTGCAGGGGCTTCAGCACCATGTCGCCGTGCTTCTCGCGGAAATCGTAGATCGCCTCGACGTCGCTGGTGATCAGGGTCGGCGGCTGGACGCCCGGAAAGTCGGTGACGAACAGCTTCTCCGGCGCGTTGCGCACCTCGGTCGGGTTGTTCACCACCAGGGTCGTGGGGTGGATCTTGTCCAGGAAGTGGGTCGCCGTGATGTAGTGCATGTCGAACGGCGGATCCTGGCGCATCAGCACCACATCGGCCTCGTCGATCAGGTCGATGGCCGTCATCTCGCCGAACGCGACATGGTCGCCCTTGACCGCCTTGACCGTGACAGGCCGACCGCGCGCGGTGACCCGGCCCTCCTCCATCGACAGCTTGTCCGGCGTGTAGACGAACAGGGAATGCCCGCGGCTCTGGGCCTCCATCATCATCATGAAGGTGGAGTCGGTCTCGATGTTGATCCGCTCGACCGGATCCATCTGTACGGCGACATTCAGCGACATCGGGAATTCCTCAGTTCAGTCTCAGCCGCACGCGTTCGCGCGCAGCCCGGGCTGCGAGGGCCGCCCCACCGTCCAACATTTGGGCTCGGGTCAGCGCCTGCAAGGCCCCCGCGAGCGCTCCCTGTCCCTCACGGGCGGCGGCCACGTCAAGCCAGGGGCGGTGATCAAGCGGATCGAGCAGGGCCCGGCGCAGGGCCGAGCGCTCGGCGCGGGGCCAGTCCTGGGCCGCCTGGGCGCGGGCGAAAATGTTGTTCTGCAACCGGATCAGCACCGCCCGATCGCTCATCGGCGTCATCAGCAGGTCCAGCCGTCCGGCCACGTCCGGCGTCAGGCCGGCCCGGAAGGCGCGCCGCGACAGCTCGGAGGGCAGCACGACCCTGCCCTCGCTGAACGGGTCCAGCGCCAGCGGCCCCTCGACGGTTTCGATGCGCAGCAGGAAGTGTCCCGGGAAATCGACGCCCCGGACGTCGAGCCCGCAGCGCCGGGCGGCATGCAGATAGAAGACGCCCAGCGACACCGGAATGCCCTTGCGCCGCTCGGCGATGGTGATGACGTCGGCATTGTCCGGGCTGTCGTAGTCCATCAGGTCGCCCTGCAACTGCAGGTCGCCGGCCATGGCCTCGGCGATCGCCTCTTCCGGCGATTCGGTCTCCAGTCGCGCGGCCAGACAGTCGGCGCCCTTGTCGGCCAGGGCCTTGGCGGCGGCTGCATCCCGGTCCGGGTCTTCATGAACGGCGCAGGCAAGGGCGGCCTCGAACAACGGGAAGCCGTCGTCGGCCAGTTTGCCGGCCTCCGTCAGGAACGCCTCTGCGTCATCGCGTGTCATGCGGTCCTAACGCCTCAACCGCCCTTCCAGGCATCAGGAATATGGCGCGGCAGCCGACCGGGGGCGAGGGCGACCAGATCCAGGCAGATCGTGGCGGTCTTCAGGCCCGGCCTGCCGGCCGCGATCGAGGCGGCCGCGCGCCGCAGCCGGGTGCGCTGATCAGGCTTCACTGCCTCCAGCGCGATCTCCAGACTCGTGCGGCGCTTGACCTCGACGACGGCGAGAATGCCACCCTTCAACGCCAGCAGGTCGATCTCGCCCTTGGGCGAGGCCAGCCTGAAACCGAGGATGCGATAGCCCTTGAGCATCAGCAGGAAGGCGGCCAGCACCTCGCCGCGACGACCGCTGCTGCGGGCCTGACCGCCACGCCGGCTGCGGGCGCTGGTCACCGGCCGTCCCTGAGCGTCATGGCGCGCTTGTAGAGATCGCGCCTGTTGAGCCCGAGCGCCTTGGCCACCTCCGACGCCGCCTCGCC
>JBKJII010000307.1:0-18482 GCA_046598505.1 Caulobacter sp.
CATGGCGCGGGCGAAGGCGGCGTCGAACTCCTCGACCGTCGAGCAGCGCTCGGCCGGCAGGCCCAGGCCGCCCGCGACGCCCAGCCAGTCGATGCGCGGATCGCCCAGGTCCAGCAGCTTCTTCGCCGCGGGACCGGGGTTGCCGGCGCCGGTCCGGCCCATCTCGATGTTCAGGATGCGGTAGGCGTGGTTGGCGAACACCACCACGCAGACATCGAGCTGCTCGCGGGCGATGGTCCACAGGCCCTGCACCGTGTACATCGCCGCGCCGTCGCCGTTGAGGCTCAGCACCTTCTGGTCGGGACAGGCCACGGCCGCGCCGATGGCCAGCGGAATACCCTGGCCGATGGCCCCGCCCGTCAGCATCAACCAGTCGTGCGGCCGGGCCGTGCGGGTCGACTGGAACACCGGCAGGCCGGCGGTCACCGCGTCGTCGCTGACGATGGCGTTGTCCGGCATGTGCCGGGCGATGGAAGCGCCGATGGTGTAGGGATTCTGCGCCCCGACCGGCATGTCGGGCAGCTTCAGCGCCTCGAGCGGGGCCGTCTCCGGCGCCCCCAGCGCATCGGCCAGAGCCTCCAGCGCGCCTATGCCGTCGGCGTCCCGGCCACAAAGGTCGGCCGTCTCGCAGCCTTCAGGCGTCAGCAGGCTGGGCCGGTCCGGATAGGCGAAGAAGGCCACAGGCTCGGTCGTCTCGACCAGCACCATCAGATCGACCCCTTCCAGGTCAGCCAGGGCCATCTCGCCGAAATACATCATCTTGTCGGGTGCGAACCGGCCGGCGCCCCGGGCCAGCCGGGCGACAAAGGTGTCTGTCAGCACCCGCACGCCGGTGGCGGCGATTCGTCCGGCCTGGCGCACCCCGGCGTCGCGACAGGTGGAGCCGCCCATCAGGATCACCGGCTTGTTCGCCGCCCTGATCCGGGCAGCCACGGCCGAGACCGTGTCCGCAGACACGATGGCGCGCGGCTTCGCGGTCAACACGGGCCCCTTCACGACCGTCTCGGTCCAGGCGCTGTCGGCCGGCAGGATCAGGCTGGCGCAGCCGCCCGGCGCGCCGAAGCTGGCCTGCACGGCCTCGGCGGCCAGCGGACCGACGCTGTCGGCCGTCTCGGCCGACTTGACCCACAGCGAGTTGGGCGCGGCCCAGCCGGCGATGTCGGAATTCAGCGGCGCGTCGTACTGGCGGTGATAGGTGGCGTGGTCGCCGATCACGTTGACCAGCGGTGTCGCGGCCCGCCGGGCGTTGTGCAGGTTGGCTCCGCCGTTGGCGTAGCCGGCGCCCAGGTGCAGCAGGGTGCAGGCGGGCTTGCCGGCCATCCGGCCGTAGCCGTCGGCGGCCCCCGTCGCCACGCCCTCGAACAGGCACAGCACCGACCGCATGCGCGGTTCGCGGTCAAGCGCCGAGACGAACTGCATCTCGCTGGTGCCCGGATTGGCGAAACAGGCGGTCACGCCATTGTCGGCGAGCGTGGTGATCAGGGCGTCGGCGCCGTTCATGGTTGTCTCCGTTCGGGGCAGCAGGCCACCCATCCAACATTTCACGCGCCACGCCAACGGGCGGCGCGCGCATCACCGGTCAGGCGATGATCTTTCCGGGGTTGAGAATGCCGTTCGGATCGAGCGCCCCCTTGAGCCGCCGCATCAGCGCGATCTCGGCTGGCGAGCGCGTCAGGTCGAGGTGATCGCGCTTCTGCAGGCCGATGCCGTGCTCGGCGGAGATCGAGCCGCCAAGGGCCGCCAGCGGACGATAGACGATCTCCTCGGCCGCATGGCGATGCTCGGGCGCCAGGGCCGGGACCCGGGCAATGATGTGCAGATTGCCGTCGCCCAGATGACCGAAGACCATGGTCGGGCCCAGATCCGGCCAGCGCGCGGCCAGGGCGGCGCGCACCTCGTCGACATAGGCCTCCATGGTCCGGATCGGCAGGCTGATGTCGAAGGTCACGACCGGGCCGTTGCGGCCGGTCTGGGCGACGTCGTCGCGCAGGGCCCACATCGCCTCGCGCTCGGCCTTCGACCTGGCAAGCGCCGCGTCGGCGATCTCGCCGGACTCCAGCGCCTCAGCGAGCTGGGCCACAAAGCGGGCGGCGTCGGACTGGGGCGCGGCGCCGAGGCTTTCGACCAGCACGTACCAGGGATAGCGGGCGTCCAGCGGCGCGCGACCCCGGGCCGGCGCCGTGGTGACCAGGTCATGGAAGTCGGACCACATCACCTCGAAAGCCGAGAGGTTGCCACCGAGGCCGCGCTCCATGCGCCGTAGCAGGCGCGGCAGGTCGTCGAACCGCTCGACGCCGATGAAGGCCGTATCCTGGCTGACCGGCGCCGGCCGCAGCCGCAGCACCGCCCGCGTAACGACGCCCAGCGTGCCCTCCGAGCCGATAAACAGCGGCTTCAGATCATAGCCGGCGTTGTTCTTCAGCAGCGGGTTCATGGAGTCGATCACCGTGCCGTCGGCCAGCACCGCCTCCAGTCCCAGCACCATCTCGCGCATCATACCGTAGCGCAGCACGCGGTTGCCGCCGGCGTTGGTGGCGATATTGCCGCCGATCGTCGCCGAGCCGCGCGAGCCGAGATCCAGCGGCAGCAGCAGGCCCTCCTCGGCGACGGCCTCGCAGGCGGTCTGCAGGATGCAGCCGGCCTGGACCGTCAAGGTCCCGGCGTCGGCGTCGATGCCCTCGATGGCCGCCATCCGGTCGAGCGACAGGGCGATGGCCCCGTCGGCGACGCAGCCGTCGACCAGGCCCGTGCGCCCGCCCCACGGAACGACGGCCACGCCGGCGTCCGACGCCAGCCGTAGCACCGCGGCCACCTGCGCGGTCGAGGCCGGCCGGACGACGGCCAGCGGCTGACCCAGTCGGGTCCAGGGGCTCTGGAACTTTTCGGCGCCCTCGGAGCCGTCCAGCACCGCGTCGGGCGCCAGAGTCCGTCTCAGGTCATCAATCAGGGTCGTCATGGCCGGCGCCTCCCGCGTTTGGAGGCGACCGTAGGCTGCCCGCGCGCGCGGCGGCTTGATCCAGACCAATTCGATCTATTGCCGCCGCACCAAACCGGGCATGCAGGGGTCAAAGAGGGGGAGACGACCATGACACCGCGCGACACGGCGGCCCGCTGGGCGCTGATCGGCTCGATCATCGGCGGGGTCAGCTACATCGCCGCCTGGGGCCTGTCCCTGCCCGTGCCGCTGGAACTGGCCTGGAAAAGCTCGGGCGTCGGCCTGCTGGCGGTCTATGCGGCGCTGAAGGCGCGGGACCGGGACGGCTGGTTGCTGGCCGTTGTGATGGCCTTCGGGGCGCTGGGCGATATGCTGCTCCACTTCGGCCTGGTCCCCGGAGCCTTGGCCTTCCTGGTCGGCCATCTCGTCGCCATCGGCCTCTACCTGCGCAACCGCCGTCCCGCCCTGACCCGCAGCCAGCTGGCGCTGGGAGTGCTGATCGTGCCGGCGACGGTGATCATCGCTTACCTGCTGCCGGGAGACCGCGCCGGCGCGCCGGGCATCGCCCTCTACGCCACGGGCCTCGCCCTGATGGCCGCCACAGCCTGGACCAGCCGCTTCCCGCGCTTCAGGGTCGGGATCGGCGCCCTGATGTTCGTGGTCAGCGACCTGCTGATCTTCGCGCGCTCCGGACCGATCCCTGAGAGTTTTGCCAGCGGCCTGGCCGTCTGGGGCCTCTACTATTTCGGCGAGCTACTGATTTGTGTCGGCGTCGTGGGTGCGCTGGCGCAGAAAACGGGGACTGCTTCCGGCGACAGCCGGTAGCTGTCCCCGTCAAAATCAGAGGCCTTCCCGGGGACAGCTACGCTTCGCGAAGCAGTCCCTGTCACCTCAGAACACCATCACCCCGTCATCGGGTTCCACCGCAAACAGCCGCGCCAGCTCGGCCGGCCGCCTGTCCCGCGCCAGGGCCTGGTTGATGTAGCCCTTGTCGGTTAGCTCGCCGCTGGCGGCGTCCGGAGCGCCGTCGAGGATCAGGGCGCGGGCGATCTTGCCGCCGCCGCCTTTGGCCGCCGCGTTCATCTTCGCCAGCCCGGCGCGGATCACCGCGCCTACCTCGGCTGGATCGGGATGCCGCGCGTTGAACGCCGGGTCGAGGAACAGCATCAGGCAGACGCCGTCCTGCCCCTCGCCACAGACCACGGCATCCAGCGCCGCCCCGCCGATGGCCGACACCGCCGTCACCCTCAGCGCCCCGGCCGCGACGAACGTCCCGCTGGCCAGCTTGAAATTCTCCACCAGCCGGCCGTCGAACATCAGCCCCGCCTCCGGATCGGCCGGATCGATGGCCCGCGCCGCATCGCCGAGGCGATAGAACCCCTCCTCGTCGAAGGCCTCCGCCGACAGGCCCGGCTCGCCGAGATAGCCGGGCGAGACCTGCGGACCCTTCACGCGGATCTCGAACTTTTCCCCGGCCGGAACCAGCTTCACCGCCGTGCCCGGCACCGGCAGGCCGATCATGCCCGAGCGGGCGTTCAGCCAGTGGATATTGCAGGCCGTCGGGCCAGTCTCGGTCGAACCGTAGCCGGTGGCGAAAGTCACCCGCTCGCCGATGGTCGCGATCGCCACGGCCTGCACCCGGTCCAGGATGCTCTGGGCCATCGAGGCGCCGCCGTACTGCAGCACCCGCACCCGCGCGAAAAAGGTCCGCGCCAGGTCGGCATCCGCTTCCAGCGCGCTGGCGAACAGCCCCCAGCCGGCCGGGACCATGTTGTGATAGGTCGGCGAGACTTCCTTCAGGTTCCGCACCGTCTCGGCGAACCGCCCCGGCGTCGGCTGGCCGGCGTCGATGTAGAGGGTCCCGCCCCGATGCAGCACCATGTGCAGGATCGCGTTGGCCCCCAGGCTGTGGCTCCAGGGCGCGGCGTTAACCACCACAGGCGGATCGGGATCATCGAAGCAGGCGGCGATCTGGGCGGCGTTGAAGGCGATGTTGCGATGCAGGCCGATAACCGCCTTGGGCCGTCCGGTCGAACCGGAGGTCAGCAGCAGCTTTGCGGTGTCGTCCGGCTGCGCGGTGAAGGCGATCGGCGTCGAGGCCAGCAGGCCGTCGAAGGTCACATCGCCCGGCCGCGCATTGGCGCTGGCCACCACCGGCAGGCCCCGCAGGAAGTCTGCCGCCAGCGCGCCGGCGAAGGCCGTCGCATCGTCGGCGTATACCGCGTCCGGGCTCAGCACGCCGCAGGCATAGGCCAGCCGCGACAGGTCCGCCCCGGCCAGACCGTATTGCGGCGACACCGGCGCCACGGCCGCGCCCAGCGCCATCGCGGCATAGGAGATCAGCGCATGGTCGATGCCGTTGCGCGACAGGATCAGCAGGCAGTCACCGCGCTTCAGTCCCAGGCCCGCCAGACCGCCGGCCAGCGCCGACACCCGCGCCAGCGCCTCGGCATAGGTCACCGTCCGCCAGCCCTCGCCGGCCCGCTCGGCCAGCCAGACCCGGTCCGGGGCCGCCGCGCCCCAGTGGACCAGAGCATCAAGCGTGGTGGTGAAACGTCCGTCGACCGGCGTCGGATTGGCCAGCAGCAACGCCCCGTCGCGGCGGCGCTCGACGTCGAGCCGGCGCGGCGCATAGCGGGCATCCCGGAAGGGCGCGGTCGAGATATCGGTGTTTCCGTCCATGCCGCGCTTATCGGGCGCCGCCGGGACCGGTTCAAGCCAGACGGGCCCGTCCTATCCGTCGATCGGCACACACGACGGTCCGGCGGCGACCGGCGCGGTGATCCGCGCGCAGTTGGCCGACGGCATCACCGGATGCGCCAGATTCATGGTCAGGATCACATCGACCCACTGCCCGGCCCCAAGATTGACGTTGCCGGTGCAGGTGACCGGCGCGCTTGTTCCCGTGCAGCCCCAGCCCGTCGGCAACGGCGCGATCAGAACCGTCGCCCCCGGGAATTGCGGCAGCCCCTGGAAGTTCACCGAGTCGGTGAATGTCACCGGGCCCGCATAGCTCCCCGTCCCGGTGTTGCGGATCCGGATGCGGAAGACGCAGGGATTGGTCAGGCCCGCCCCGCCGCAATCCAGGTCGACGAACTTCTCGATGGTCAGCACCGGCGGCGGCGGCGGCGGCGGATTTTCGCAGACGAACGCGTTGGTCACGGTGATCTCGTTCATCCCCGGCTGGAGCGTCAGCGGCGTAGAGGCGATGATCGGCGTAGCCCAGTGGCCCGCGCCCGTCGGACAGGGCGCCCAGGCCATGATCCCGGGCGGCGGTGTTTCCGTGATCGTGCAGACCGAACCCGCCTGGCTGCCGGTATAGCCGGCCATCGGCGCGATCCCGTTGGCCGGCACGTTGGTCACATTGCCCCCCGACGCGTTGCCCAGCACGCAATGGTGCGCAATCTGGAAGCTGTTGCCGAACGTCAGGCCGGTCAGCGGGAAACCGCCGCCAGGTGCGTTGCTCAGCACCACCTTGGCAAAGCGGATCCTCGCCGGCTGGTAGTTGCCGAACAGGACATTGGTGGTCTGACCGTTGACCACCGTCACCGGCTTGTGGGGCGGAAAGGCCCCGCTCGGATCCGAATTGCCCCAGCCCGGCTGGAGGGTCTCGACGACCTGGTAGACGCCGGGCGGCAGGCTGAAACAGACCTGACCATTGGCGTCGGTCGTTCCCTGGCCAAGCAGCGCGCCCGAGCCGTTACGCACCGACATCTGCCAGCCGGCCATGGTCGGGTCGCCCGCGTTCCTCTGCCCGTTGACGTTCAGGTCGTTGTATTTGGTCACGCAGACCTGGCCGACCGGCGGCGCGACCTTCTGATTGCCGAAGAGCACGGTGGCGAACTGCCCGCTGGCCACCAGGATGGTCGCCTGGGGCGCCGTTCCGCCGGGCGTGGTGCTGATCCAGCCCGGCTTCATCGTCTCGGACACCGTGTAGGTTCCGGGCGCCAGGGTGTTTTTCGTGCACCATTGGCCTGCCTGGTCATTTGTCGTTCCCGACAGGGGACCCGATGGACCGGCAAGGCTGAACTGCCATCCGCCGAGCAGGGGCTCGCCCGCCTGTCGCACGCCATCGCCGTTCAGGTCGTTGAACTTGACCACGCAGAGGCCGCCGGGCGCCGGCGGCGACACCAGATGATTGCCGAAGGGCGCCACCACGGTCTGACCGGCGGGAACCGTGACGATGATCTGCGCTGCAGATCCGCCCGGCGCCGTGTTCACCCAGCCCGTCACCGGGGTCTCGGTCACGGTGTAGTTGCCCGGCGTCAGGGTCTGCGGCGTACACCATCTCCCGACCGCGTCCGTCGAGCCCGAAAGTGGCCCCGAAGGCCCCGTCAGGTTGAAGTTCCAGCCGGCCATAAGCGGCTCTCCCGCCTGCCGCACGCCGTCGCCGTTCAGGTCATTGAACTTGGTCACACAGATCGCGCCGGGCGCCGGAGGCACGTGGTAGTTGCCAAACGCGACGTTGGTGGTCTGTCCGGCCACCAGGGCCACCGACCGAGTGGGAACCGTCCCGCCCGGACTGGTGCTGACCCATCCAGGGTGCAGGGTCTCGACGACGGAAATCATTCCGGCCGCCAGCGGCTGGGTGGAGCACCACACGCCGTCCGGGTCGGGGCCGAACCATCCCGCGAGGCTCGTGAATCCGGTGTCATCGAGGCCGCCGGCGGCGTTGAAGACGCTGAAGGTCCAACCGCTCATCACCGGCTCGCCGGCATCGCGGACGCCGTTGTGGTTCTGGTCGTTGTATTTGGTGACGCACAGTTTGGCCGGAGACGCGGTCAGGTGGTTGCCGACCGTGAGCGTGGTGGTCTGGCCGATCGTCACCGCCACCGGCATCTGCGGCGCCGTGCCGCCCGGTTTTGTCCGAACCCAGCCCGGCTTGGCCGTCTCGGTTACCTGGTAGGCCCCCGGCAACAGGGTCTGCGGCGTGCACCACTGGCCGTTGTTGTAGGAGGTGGAGCCCGTAAGAGGCCCCGACGGGCCGGTGATGTTAAAGGTCCAGAAGGGCAGCAGCGGCTCGTTGCCCTGTTTGACACCGTCGCCGTTCAGATCGTTGAACTTGTTGATGCAGATGCGGCCCGACAGCGAATCCTTGTGGTTGCCGAACATCAGGTTGGTCGTCTGGCCCTCGACGATTGTGAAGAGCCTGTAGACCCACATCGCGGAACTCACCGGAACACCGACAGGCTCGGTGCTGGTCCAGCCCGGCTGCATCGTTTCGTCGAATTGCAGACCCGGTCCGGGCGGCAGGTCGGCGCAGGCCATCCCGTTGGCATCGGTGGTCAATACGATTCCGTATGAGGAGACCCAGCTGCCATAACGTCCCCGGAACTGCACCCCCGCGATGGGCGGCTCGCCGGGATCACGCTGACCGTTGGCGTTCAGATCATTATACTTCGTGATACAGGCCCGGCCGGAGCGGATGTTGCCGAAATGCAGGTCGGCGCCGCGCACCGCGTTTACGATCGCTGGCAGGCTATAGGGCGGGGCAACGATCGGTGGCCCGAGCGGTTCGGTCACGGCCCAGCCCGGCTGTTGCACCTCGGTGACGGTGTAGGTTCCTGGCGGAAGCGCCGGCGAAGCGGGCGAGCACCAGCGGCCCGCCGAATTGGTGACTCCGGTGGCGACCACCACGCCCGACGCATTCGTCACCTTGAAGGTCCAACCCGGCAACGGAGGCTCGCTCGGATCGAAGCGGTTGTTGCGGATCGTCTCCTGATACTTCTCGACGCAGATCTGGCCGGCAAGCGCCTTCACATTGCCGAAATAGAGGTCGTTGCCGTTGCTCGGTGTAACGGTCACGGTCCGTTGCGGTGCGAGCCCGCCTGGAGTCGTGCTGGTCCAGCCGGCCTGCATCGTCTCCACGACGGTGTAGACGCCCTGCGCCAGGGTCGCGGGCGTACAGGCCTTGCCCGACGCCCCCGTGGTCAGGCTGAACGGCCCCGATGGACCCGTCACCTGGAAACTCCAGCCACTCAGATACGGCTCAAAGCCGTCGTAGACTCCGTTGCTGTTGAGGTCCTGGAACTTGATCACGCAGACCTTGCCGGTGGACGGCGGCATCCAGTTGCCGAACACGACATTTTTGGTCTGGCCGGCGACCAGGGTCACGGACTTGGTCGGCGACGCGCCGCCGGGATCGGTGCTGAACCAGCCGGTCTGGGTCGTTTCGACGATCTGCACGCCGCCCACCGGCAACGGCTGCGTGGTGCACCACTGCCCCTGGGCGTCCGTCACGCCGGAGTCGAGGATGACGCCGCTGCTGTTCTTGACGCTGAACGCCCAGCCCGGCACGCCCGGATCACTGGTGTTGCGGTTTCCGTTGCCATTCAGGTCGTTGTACTTGGTGACGCAGACGCGCGGCGTGCGATTGCCGAAATCCACATTGAGCAGCTGGCTGGCGGTCAGGGTCACGGCCTTTGTCGGATACGTCCCGCCCGGGTTCGTGCTGGTCCAGCCGGACTGCGGTGTTTCGAAGATATTGTAACCGCCCGCCGGCAACGTCTGCGGGGTGCAGAACTGGCCCTGGGCGCCGGTCGTGCCGAACGACATCATCGTCCCGCCACTGGTCTTCACGCTGAATATCCAGCCCGGCAGCAACGGTTCGCCCGCATCCCGAATGCCGTTGCCGTTAAGGTCATGATACTTGGTGATGCAGATGCCGGCGGTCGGCGGCGGTGCATCGCAGACGAATTTGTTGGTCACGGTGACCACATTGACGCCTGGCGCCATGGTCAGGGGCTGGGGCGAAATGGTCGCCTGCGCCCAGTGGCCCGTTCCTGTCGGACAGGGCGCCCAGGCCAGGGTCCCCGCGGGCGGCGTTTCGGTGACCGTACAGACGGCGTTGAGCGGAATCCCCGTATGCCCGGGCATTGGCAGGATCGAGCCGCCCGGCACATCGGTCACGTTGGTGTAGGTCTGACTGCCCAGCTGGCAGCTGTGGAATATCTCGAACATGTTGCCGAAGGTCAGCCCGGTCAGCGGATAGCCGCCGCCCGGCGCATTGCTCTGCACCACCTTCTGGAACTGCAGCAGCGGCCCGCTCTGGGGTGACGGCGGCGGATGCGCGCCGGGCCGTGGCGGCGGCGCTGGCGGAACGGGCGGCCGCGGGGTGGCGGGTCGACCGCAGCGATCACCGCTGCAGTCTCCAAACAGCACGACCACGGACCGGTCCGGCGGCAGGGTGACCGTTTTGACGTTCGGCGTCGCTCCGCCCGGTTCGGTGTTCACCCAGCCGCCACCGGCGGCCTGGCTCACCCGATAGGCGCCCGGCGCCAGCTTGCGGTCGTTGCAGAACCTGCCCTTGGCGTCGGTCACACCCTGGGCTGCGGGTGCACCGGCGGCCGTGGCGATGGAGAATGTCCAGCCCGGCAGCGTCCCCTCCCCGCTGTCACGGGCGCCGTTGCCGTTGAGATCATTGTAGGTCTGGACACAGATGAAGCCGCGCCGCGACCGGTCGTAGCCGTCCTTGAGTGCGATCAGCCCGCCGATCACATCGCCGACGCTCGGCCCGTCGCCCGGACGCTGCCGATGGCCTGGAACGTCTATCCTTACCTGCGCAAACGCGGGCCCGGAGGCGCAGAATGTCACGGCCACCAAAGCAGCCAGGGCCAGAAGCCTTCCGAACGCCCACATTGAACTACTTGCCCCTGATCTTGGCAGGAGGCGCTTTGTCGACGCGCGAGTCAAACGGGGGGCGATGAGCCTCGCCGGCTTCGCGCGAACACCTCAGCTCGCCAGCGTCTCGCCGAACCGCACGGGTCTGCCCTGGCCGTGCGTCACGATCTCGTCGTCGCGCATGACGGTGATGCCGCGCACAATGGTCGCCACAGGCCAGCCCTTGACGTCCATGCCGTCGAACGGGGTCCACCCCACCCGGCTTGCCTGGTCGGCGTGGCGGATCGTTCGCCGCGCCTTCAGGTCGACGATGGTCAGGTCGGCGTCGAAGCCCTCGGCGATCCGGCCCTTCTCGGCCAGGCCGAAGACCCGGTTGGGGCCGTGACTGGTCAGGTCGACGAACCGCTCCAGCGTCAGCCGCCCCTCGGCGACATGGTCGAGCATCAAGGGCACCAGCGTCTGCACGCCCGGCATGCCTGACGGCGACGCCGGATATGGCCGGGCCTTTTCCTCGGCTGTGTGCGGCGCGTGGTCGGAGCCCATGACGTCGGCGATGCCGGTCGCCACGCCGCCCCACAGCGCTGCGCGATGATGCGCCTCGCGGATCGGCGGGTTCATCTGGGCGTAGCCCTTCAGCCGCTCATAGGCCTCTGGCCCGGCGAGCGTCAGGTGCTGCGGCGTCACCTCGACGCTGGCCACGTCCTTGTTCAGCGCGAGAAATGCCATCTCCTCGGCGGTGGTCACATGCAGCACATGGATGCGCTTGCCGGTCTTGCGGGCCAGACCTACCAGCCGGCGGGTCGAGCGGATCGCGCTCTCGACGTCGCGCACTTCCGGGTGGCTGGTCCAGTCGCCGGTGCGGGCCAGCGGCCGACGCTCGGCCAGCCGGTACTCGTCTTCGGAATGAAAGGCCGCGCGGCGGTTGATGTGGAGCAGCACCTGTTCGACGCCCGCGTCGTCATGCACCAGCAGGCTGCCGGTCGAGGCGCCCATGAACACCTTGATGCCGCAGCAGCCGGGCAGCCGCTCCAGTTCGCCGAGGAACCGCGCGTTCTCGTGGGTGCCGCCGACATAGAAGGCGTGGTCGCAGCTCATCCGCCCCTTTGCCCGTGTCAGCTTGTCGGCCAGGGCGTCCGGGTCGGTGGTCGTCGGCTCGGTGTTGGGCATCTCGAACACGGCGGTGACCCCGCCCAGCACGGCGGCGTTGGCCCCGGTCTCTAGGTCTTCCTTCCATTCGAGCCCCGGCTCGCGGAAATGAACCTGGCTGTCGATCACGCCAGGAAGGACGGTCAGCCCCGTGGCGTCGAACACTTCTCCGGCGGAAGCCTGCGACAGGTCGCCGACAAAGGCGAACTTGCCGTCGCAGATCCCGATGTCCGTAATTCCGCGCCCCGCATGGTTCACCACCTCGCCGCCACGGATGATCAGGTCGTAGGTCTTGGGCATTGAATTCATCCGCTCTCCACCGCCTCCGGCGGTCCCCCTCCCTGCGATGCGGGGAGGATTCATTTTACACCAGCCGTCACCCTCAACAGTTCCCGCGCAGCCTCGACCACCGTGTCAACCGGCAGGTCCATCATATGGCCGATGGCCTGGTTCAGCGCGGGATCGATGGCCTGGAACTGCGCGAACTCCCTCGGCCCGCGGACCGTCCGGGTGTCTGGCCCCCAGGGCGCGTACAGCCGGTCGTCGGACGGGCCGAACAGGCCGATGGTCGGCGCCCCGGCAGCGGCGGCCAGATGCATCAGGCCCGAGTCATTGCCGATGAACAGCCGCGCGTGCCGCAGCACCGCGTAGACGGTGAGCAGGTCAACCTGGCCGGTCAGGTCGATGACCCGGTCGCGCGATACGGTCCGCACCAGCGGTTCGACGTAGCGCATGTCGTCCGGCCCGCCGAGCACCAGCAGGCGACCGCCGGCCATCGGCCCTTCGGCGTCCAGCAGTTCGATGGCCACGCGCGCGAACCGTTCGATCGGCCAGGTCTTGCCCAGCCAGGTCGCTGCCGGGGCCAGGGCCAGGATCGGCCCGCCTTCGCCCAGCAGTTCGACAGCCCGCGCCTCGATCTCCTCCGAGGTGAACAGGAACGGCGACGGGGGATCGTTGTCGAGGGTCAGCAGGCTGGCGGCCTGGATCACCTTGTGCGTCGGCTCGCTCGTGTTCTTGCGGTTCAGCGACCGGCGATCAGACCGCAGCAGCCGCGCAACCACCGACCGGCGCATGTCGACAACCAGACTCCAGCGCTTGTGACGGACCTTGTTCCACAGCCCGAACCAGTGGGCGGATCGTTTGCGCTTCTGCATCACGATCAGGGCGTCGAGGCCGGGGACCTCGGCAAACAGCGGCGCGGCCGTCGGGCCGGCAACGATCGTGAAGCGCGCGCTCGGCATCTCGTCGGCCAGACGCTTGATCAGGCCCGAAGACAGCACAGCGTCGCCAATCCGATCCGGACCGATGAACAGAATCGGGAAGGGCTTTGCCGCCATTGCGGGACCTTAGGCTGGTGCGAGGCGGGGCTCCACCGCTGGGTGTCGTCCGCCGCCGGAATATTCGAAACCGGGGCCGGAAAGCCTCGGGTCAGGCGACCCCGTCTTCTGCGGCCGGGGCTTTGTCGGGATAAGCTTCGTTGGGCCAGCGCCGGTGGACCCAGAACCATTCCTCGGGGCGTTCACGGATACGCTCCTCCATGAACCGGTTGACCCGCTCGACCCCGGCGGCGATGTCCGCGGTCCGGTCGCCGGTCGATTCCAGCACGATCGGCTCGTGCACCACCACCCGGAACCGCGCACCCTTCACCCGCTGCACCGACATCGGCTGCAGCGGCACGCCGAACCGCAGCGCCAGTCGCGAAGGGCCCGGCGCGGTCATCACGGGCCGCCCGAAGAACGAAGCACTGATGCCCCGGTTGAACTTCTGGTCGTTCATCAGGGCCACGGACTCGCCCTTGCCCAGGCCCTCCAGCAGTTCCTTGGCCCCGTCACCGCCCTTGGGCGCGAACAACCGCACGCCATAGCGAAAGCGGCTGCGCTTGATGCGCTGGTCGACATAGGGGTTGTTGGTCGGGCGATAGGTCATCTGGCAGTTGACGCCGCTGTCGACGATCGCCGCCGGCATGACCTCCCAGTTGCTGAAGTGGCCGGAGACGAACACGACCGGCTCGCTGGCCGCCGCGATGGCTGCCAGCCGTTCGCCGTTGACCATCTCGACCCGCCCGGTCGAGGGCCTGATGCGATCCATCAGCGGGAACTCGGCGGTGGCCCGGCCGACGTTTTCCCACTGGTCCGCAAGCACCTTTTCCCGCCAGGCCTCGTCGGCGTCGGGGAAGGCGAGCAGGATGTTCTGGCGGGCAAGGCGGTGGGTCGGAGTCAGCGGGCCGAACACGCGGAACAGCCAGCCGCCCATGCCCGAAGCCGCCTCGACCGGCAGCAACCTGAACAGGAAGGTGAAGACGTCGAAACCGACGGCCTCGATGCGCCACACGAGATCGCGGGTCCATGGAACAGGTTTGTCGGCCATGCCTGAAACTAGGTTGGAGCGCCGCGCTTGTGCAAGCATCCGGCGGGTTGGATCAGACCTTGGGGCGGAAGCCGCGCGGCGCGTCGAAATAGTCGTAGCCGAAGTCGTGCTTCAGGTTCCGGTCGAGGATGCCCTTGAGCAGCGCCGTGTCAGCCTGGGAGAAGGTCGCGTCTCCCTGACCGTCGAGCCGCACGGGCCGCTCGTCGATCGCCGGATCCTGATGCGCAGCCATGATTTCCTTGGTGCCGGCCGCAAGACCGGCGGCCAGCGCTTCCTCACCCAGGTCCAGATTGAAGTGGACGTCGATGCGGCGCAGGCCTTCCAGCGCGTCCCTGCGGAAGCTCTCGTAGGTCAGTACCATCGTCTGGTCCGGATAGCGGCTGGCCACCTCGCCCCAGCGGTTGAGGAAGTGCACGTACCACCAGACATCACAGACATAGGCGCGGCTCGTCGGGTCGCCGGCGACGTAGGTCGAGAAGTCCACGTTGTAGCGAAGGTTGCGCCACTTCTCGTAGTTCGAGATCAGCACGTCGCGGATGTCCCGCACCACCACCGCGTAGGGCGGCAGCGGCATCACCTCGCGCAGCCATTTCCACTCCAGCGCATAGGGCGCGATGGTGTGGGTCGCGGCGATGAACTTGCGGTGCTCGCGGGGCTGGCCGATCAGGTCGTTGGTCGAAGCGTTGTTGGCGTATTGCGGCGGCGTCAGGTTGTGCCGGCTGGCCAGCGCGTGGCTCAGCATCCACTTGATCCAATGGGTGCCCGAGTGCTGGCCAGTGACCAGAAAGCCTGTGTAGTTGCGGTGCCGCAGCAGGCCGAGGTTCGTCGTGTCCCGGTTCAGGCAATGAAGGCGGAAGGCCGCATCGGCCTGTTCAGACGTCAATGTCGGCGCCGACGCCATCGATTCCGTTCCCCGTTCGCGAGCCTCCTATTGGCATGGCGAGGGTCCGGCTGTCACGCCGCCGCACGGTCGCACTGGCGCCGGCCGCCCGGAAAGGCCACATCGGGAGCATGAGCAAGGCTCCCACCTACGCCCTCCTGCGCGACAGGGCCCTCGTCGCGGTGTCCGGAACGGACTGGCGCGCGTTCCTGCAGGGCCAGCTGACCCAGGATGTCGCCACCCTGGCCGTCGGCGAGCTGCGCTTCGGCGCCCTGCTCTCGCCGCAAGGCCGGCTGCTGTTCGATCTGATGATCCTCGGCCGCGCGGAGGGCTGCTGGATCGAGGTCCCCGCCGACCGGCGCGACGCCTTCATCGCCCGGCTGACGATGTACCGCCTGCGGGCCAAGGTAGAGATCGTGGCGCAGGCCGGACCGGTCGTCGCCCTTTGGGACACGGGGAGACCGGAATCGGGGTTTGCAACTGACCCCCGCCTGCCCGCGCTCGGACTGCGCGGCTACGGCGACGTCGAGCCCACCGGCTTGCGCGCGGACGCCGCCGCCTGGACCGCCCACCGCCTCGCCCTCGGCGTGCCGGACACTGCCGACTACGGTGACGACAAGACCTATCCCATCGAGGCCAATTTCGACCTGCTGAACGGCATCGACTTCAAGAAGGGCTGTTTCGTCGGCCAGGAGACGACCAGCCGCATGAAGCGCCGCGGCCAGATCAGGAGTCGCATGCTGCCGATAACCTTCAACGGCCCGCCGCCGGCCTTCGGCGCCGAGGTGCTGGCTGGCGACCTGCGCGCCGGTCAGGTGCTTTCGGGCATCGACGGCCGCGCCATGGCCCTGCTGCGGCTGGACCGCAGCGAGGGCGCGACGCTCACCGTCGAGGGCCGGCCGGTGACGGTCGAGCGACCCGGCTGGCATCAGCCTGACTAACGGTCGAGCCAGGCCTTCAGCCGCGCCTTGAGCCGCTCCAGCGTGGATTTACGTTCAGGCGAGGCTGTCGGCAATTCGGCGTCGACCGCGGCGAGCGCCTCGGCCGGGCCTCCCGCCATTCGCGCCACTTCCGAGGCTTCGCGGAATTCCGGCGGCGGGCAGTCGCCGCCGAACCGCCACCAGGCCTCCTGGCCCGCCTCGGTCGTCAGCACGCACCGCTTTTCGGGCGCCAGGCTCAGCCAGATAATCCCCCGGAAATCGTCCAGCGCCGTCCCGGCGAAGTCAGAGTGTCCGAGAAGCCCGTCGCTGGCGCCGGTGGTGTCGACGGTCTGCAGACCTTCCCGCAGGAAGATCGGCGTCGCATCCCCGATCCGCTGCATGGCATTGATGTATTTGGACAGCGCCAGCGCCTTGTCCCGCCCGGACGCGTAGAGCGTGAAGCGGCGGCCGAGGCGGTTAATGTTCGGCCAGACCCGATCAAAGTCGGTGGCGCCGACGTCCGGCGCGGCGAACACGATCTCGCCGAACGGCGGCGGCGCGCCGACGGCCGGATTGCCGATCCGCTGCAACGCAGCCATCAGCGGGCGGTTGCCCATAGAGTGGGCAACCAGATGGATGCGTGTCGCCCCGGTCCGGGTGACCACGTCCATCAGGAAGGCCTCCAGAGCCGCCGTCTCGACCTCGCTACCGGCTTGGGCCGCGTCGTCCCAGTAGGACAGCAGCCCGCTCTTTGACGGCCATGACCACATGATCGGGGCGCCGTCGATCCGCAGGTCGGCAGCCAGCTGGGCGGTGCGCAATGCCCCATCCCGGAACGGCGTGTTGAAGCCGTGAATGAAGACGAACACCTCCTTGCGTTCGCTGCCGGCGACGCGCTGCGAGACAGCACTGAAGAAGGCGTCGCGCCCGCTGACCGGTTCTACCTTGGTCAGGATGAAGTGTTTCGCCGGATCGACCCGCAGGTCGAGCGTCCAGAGGTCAGGCACGTCGAGAGTCCCGACTTCGCGATTGTGCGGCACGCTGACCGTGGCCGTGCCGTACTCGACCTGTGGCGCGCGCCTGTCGCCATAGAACCGCACGGCGCCCTTCTGGCCAGTCCGCTTGCGTTCGGTGGCATAGAAGATGGTCACGAGGTCGAAGGGCTCCGCCACCTGCACGGGCGGCTGCTCCATGACGGGGGAGGGAGGCGGAGGCGGAGGCGCAACGATCGGCGGCGGGCCTGCTGTCGGCGGCTCGCTGCGCGGGGGCGGGGGCGGCGGCGGTGGTGGTGGTGGTGGCGGCGGCGGCGGCGGACCAGACTCCGCATCCCTGTCTCTCAGGCGTTCCAGGTAGGTCGCGCGCGCCTCGGCCCGACGCAACAGATCGTCGAGATCGGCATAGGCGCCCGCATCATGTCCGGCCACCACGAACACGATGCCCTTCGCCCGCCAGATGTCGTCGAGCGAGTCCCAGGGATCGAGCGCCAGCGTCATCTCTGCGCGGCGGCGCAGGGGCTCGACCAGTTCGAGGCTTTCGGCGCCCCACGTCCTGACAGCGAGATCGATCGCCCGGTTGGCCGCCTGTCGCGCCTGGTAGGGCTTGCCGGCCCGGCTCAGTCCGTCGGCGATGTCGAGCAGAAGTCCGACGGCGGCGTCCGGATCGACCTGGGACAGGTCCCTGATCACCGCATCCTCAGCAAGCGCGCGCGAGAGAGTCACGGCGTCGTTCCGTTGGACCGCCGTGGCGATTTCCGGGATCTGTGGCGGCGCGGCAAAGGCGGCGCTCGCGAGGCCCAGACTCAGGACAGCCGTGATCAACAATCGATGCATGGCAGCCCCCCTGACACTTTGCGATGACCACGTTAGCCATGACCGGGCCGGCGGCGACTCAATTCAACCCAGCCGTGCCGAGGGCGTGTAGTCCGTCAGAATGAACGAACGCCGGTCTGGCGGGTTGATGTGGGCAAGACGGGGGGCTCTCCCGTCACAACGGCATCCTGCCGCCTGAGGAAACGACCCATGTCCACCGAAACACTGCTCATCTGGTTGCTTATCGGCGCCGTCTCCGGCTGGCTCGCCGGCATCATCGTCAAGGGCTACGGCTTCGGCCTGCTCGGCAACATCGTCGTCGGCATCATCGGCGCCTTTGTCGGCGGCTGGCTGTTCGGCCGCCTCGGCATCATGGTCGGCAGCGGCATCGCGGGCCAGATCATCGGCGCGACGGTCGGCGCCGTGGTCCTGCTGCTGCTGATCCGGCTCGTGCGCCGGGTCTGACGCTTGCCAACGCTCGTCATCGTCGGACCTGTACCGACGACCCAGGAACACCGTTTGCCATGGTGAGCATGGGTCCTCGCGACAAGCGCGAGGATGACGGCGTAAAATGGCGCCATGACGGAAAAGAATCGCTGCGCCTGGCCTGGCGCCACCGACAGGCTCTACCTCGACTACCATGACGAGGAATGGGGCGTGCCGGAGTACGATTCCCGCGCCTTGTGGGAAAAGCTGGTGCTGGACGGGTTCCAGGCCGGGCTCGCCTGGAACCCGTCCAGCACCAGCTTTTCCCACAGGGCGCGGGAATCGTACTCCGGCACGCCCCATTCCTCGTCATGGTAGTC